>JAKAYT010000002.1:0-7012 GCA_021826685.1 Thermoplasmata archaeon | reverse complement strand
GGTCGATGTCACGATCCCGGGCCAAAGCCAGCAGCTCGGTCAGCACCCAGGTCGTACACCCGCCGCGCGGACTGTCGGTGTCATCGATCCCGATCCACATTCGGGTGGGGCTCGTCCCCTACGTGACGGAGCGAATCAGCTTCGTGTAACTGGCGAGGTTCGCGTCGATCGAGAGGTCGGCGCGCGCTGGGCCGAGGTCGTCGGGCAGCAGGGCCTTCTCGAGGCCGATCTCGCCCTTCTCTGCGTCCGAGGGCCGATGCATGACTCCGACCGGGATCTTCCCCTTCTCGCGCGTCTCCTGGCAGAGGCGGAACATCACTTGGCGGTCGGTGGGGTCGTAGCCGTCGAGCTTTGAGACATCCTGCACCTTCTCGCGCCAGAGCTTGTAGGTGTCGTTGTACGTCACGCACGGCGAAAGATCCTCGATGAAGGCAAACCCGCGGTGGTCTTGCGTGAACTTGAGGGCCTCGACGAGGATCGCGGTCATCGTCTTCGGATCTCCCGAGAACGTGCGCGCGATGAAGTTCGGTACGGGAATGGAGAGCGACGTCAAGATGGAGTCGAAGGGATGCTCGATGTTTCCCTCGAACCCGATCTGGCTTGTCGGCGAGGCCTGTCCCTTCGTCAGGCCATAAGTCTCGTTGTTCATGACCAGGTAGACGAGGCTCACGTTGTGCTTGAACGCGTGGATGAAGTGACCCATGCCGATAGCGTACCCGTCCCCGTCGCCCCCTGCGGCGACGACGGTGAGCTGCGGGTTCGCGAGCTTGACCCCGATGGCCTGGGCTAGGAGTCGCCCGTGCAACGCGTGGATTCCGTTGACTTCGAGGAAGTTGTGGATCGATCCCGAACAGCCGATCCCGCCGACGAGGGCGAGCTGGTAGGGGGGGATCTTGAGTTCGTTCGCGGCCTTTTTGACCGCGGCGAGGACCCCGAAATCTCCACAGCCCGGGCACCAGATCGGCTGGACCGGCTTCGCGGACTGGACCATGTTCTACGCACCTCCCGAGATCGCGTGTACGATCTCTGGGGAACGGAACGAATGGCCGTCGTACTTGAGCACGGGTTTGAGCTTGGCATGGTGCCAAGGCACCGCCTCGCGGAGCAGGTTCGCGAACTGGCCCGTGAAATTGTGCTCCACGACGTAGCAGACGTCAACGGACTTTAGGAACGCATCGGCTTCCGAGACGAGGATCGGATAGAGGGTCCGAGGTTGATAGAAGCGCGTCGCGATGTGCTTCGCGGAAAGGAGTTCTTGGGCTTCCCAGATCGGGCCGGTCGTGCTGCCGAATCCGATGATTCCAATCTTTGCGTCGGGGGGTCCGAAGAACTTTCCCTTCGGCAGGTCGGGCTCGGCCTTGGTCATCTTGCCCATCCTCTTCTGCATCATCGCGACCCGGTTCGGAACGGCGACCGAGACGTGACCCCACTCGTCATGCTCGTTGCCGGTGACCTCGGCCCAAACCCCCGGCGTGCCGGGAAGGGCATAGGGGCTGACGCCGGTTTCGGTGGACTTATAGACCTTGTATTCCGCCATCTTCGCGAGGTCTTCGCCGGTCAGAGTCGGGCCTCGCTCGATCCGGACCTTCGAGATATCGAACGGAGGGCTCGTCACCGTGTTTTGGCACAGGGCCTGGTCCAGAAGTAGGATCACGGGAAGGCGCCACTTTTCCGCAAGGTTCAGCGCCTGAACGGTCATCTCGAAGCATTCGAGAACCGTCCCGGGAGCGACGATGAATCGGGGGTACTCGCCATGTCCGAGGTGCGCGAGGTGGGCCAGATCGGACTGCTCGTGTCGGGTCGGTTCGCCGGTCGACGGTCCCACACGCTGGCAATCCGCGATGACGATAGGGAGTTCGGCCGCCCCCGCCTGCCCGATTCCTTCGGTCATCAGCGAGAGACCCGGGCCGCTCGTAGACGTCATCGCCCGGGCACCCGCGTAGGCGGCCCCGAGGACGTTGTTGATGGCCGCGAGCTCGTCTTCGGCCTGACGCACCACGCCGTGGAATGGCTGAAGGTACCTCTGGAGGTACTCCATGATCTCGGTCGCCGGCGTGATCGGGTAGCCGGAGAAAAACCGCCCACCTCCGACGACGAATCCTAGGGCGACGGCTTGGTTACCGATCGATAGGATCTGGTCGTGCGCTTCGCCCGGCCGAACGCTCCAGTGCTGGGGGACCTCCGGAACTCCCGAGGCGGCCTGCCGGCCGATTTCGAGCGCCTTGAGGTTCTTTTGGAGGGCTTCGGCGCCCCGTCGCTGGAACCGCTCTTCGATCACCTGCCGGGTGAGGCTCTCGTCGAACCCGAGAAGCACGCTGACCGCGCCGTAGGCGGCCACGTTCTTGTAGATCGGCTGGCCCACTTGGCCCCCCACCAGGGTTGCGAACGGGAACCCGTACGAGTTCGGAAGCGAGGTCGAAAAGATCGAAGAATCGTAGATGATGACGCCCTCGGGGCCGAGCTCCTGGCTCCCAAGCTCGGCCGCTTCGTGATCGAAGGCAAGCAGGACATCGACCTGCGGCTTGACGGAGGAGGTGGGGTGGTCCGAGGCGCGCACCGACGCGTCGGCATGCCCCCCGCGGATGCGGGAGAGAACGTTTCGAGAGGTGTAGACGTAAAGGCCGAGCTTGCGGAAGTATCGGCCCAAAAGGTCCGATACCGTGAGGGTGCCATCTCCTCCCTGACCGCCGATCATCACGCTGAGATCGGAGAGGATCTTCCGGGAAGCCCGTGGGGAGGTTTCGGAGGCCACGGTGTGGGCCGCGATGTTAGTTACCGAGCTGCTCATGACAAATCCCTTCCCCCTAGCGTTTGCCGGGTCTCCGGTCGATTTGAACCGGGCAGTCTATTTAACGGATGGGCCACGAGTTACGGGCAGGGTGCTCTTCCCGGCCGATGAGCGCTACACCGCGTCGCGCCAAGGTTATCAGAGGGGCCACGGTCGCTCTGAGGGATGAGCACCGAGGAACTCCTCATCGAGGACTTCCACTCCCGAACCGCCGGCCAACGGCACTTCGCCAGCCCGATCGTGTTCTGGGATGAAACGCTGCGTGACGGCGAGCAGATGCCGGGCGTTCATTACTCTCCCGAAGAGAAATTGAAGATCGCGGAGCTCCTTTCCGACATCGGGGTACCGATCATCGACGCGGGGATTCCTGTCGTCTCCGCGGAGGAGGCGAAAAGCGTGGCCCGGCTCGCGAGCGCCGGCCTCCACTCCCACATTCTCGGTTCGGCGAGGACGGTCCTCGCAGACGTCGATGCCGTGATCAAGAGCGGAGCGACGCACATCGCCATCTTCGTCGCGGCGAGCAACGTGCACCTTCGATACAAGCTCAAGATGACTCAAGCGGAAGTGCGAGAGGCTGCCCTCCAATGCGTGCGACGGGCGAAGGAGGCCGGTCTGCACACCTCGTTTGTCACGGAGGACACGGTTCGCGCTCCTCTCGACTTTGTCGAACGGCTCTATCGAGATGTTCAAGACGCTGGCGCTGACCGCCTCGTGGTCGCCGACACGGTGGGCATCATGACACCGACGACCTTCCGCTGGTGGCTGACCGAATTCCAGCGTCGCGTCCACCCCAAGGATCTCTCGGTTCACTGCCACAACGATTTCGGCCTCGCGACCGCCAACACGCTCACGGCCCTGGAGGTCGGCGCGGTCGCGCCTCACACGTGCGTCAACGGCCTCGGTGAGCGCAGCGGCAATGCCGCCTTCGAGGAGGTGGCCTTCATCTTGGAGCGGCTCTACGGGGTGCATACCGGCCTTAAGACCGAACGAATCTACGAGGTCTCTCGCCTCGTAGAGGAACTCTCGGGAATCCCGGTGCCGGCGAACAAGGCGCTGGTCGGTTACTTCTCCTTCTCGCACGAGGCGGGGATCCACACCCACGGAATCCTCGCCCACACCGCCACCTATGAACCGATGCAGCCCGAAGCGATTGGCCGTCGCCGTCAGATGGTCATCGGAAAGCATACCGGGAAGGCTGCGTTAAGCGAGAAGCTCAAGGAGCGCGGCATTGTTCCTAGCGATCCGGTCCTTCTCGAGTTGCTCCAACGCGTGAAGGCGACAAGCGAGTCCCGCTCGAAAACGGAGCTCCGTCGTTTCCTGAAAGAGTACCGCGCCCTCTTCGAGCAGCCGGGGATCTCGGACGCGGAGTTCTGGGAGATGGTCGCTCAATCCGGGATCAAGGTGACGGCGTGAGCGCCACGTCCCGCGGTCACGGTGCTACGCTCGCAGAGAAGATCCTCGCACGAGCCGGCGGGAAGGACTCGGTCGTCCCTGGCGAGATTATCGAGGGCCGAGTCGACCTCGCGATGATGCACGAGCAGGGGGCCCAGACCGTCCAACCGTTCCACGAGATGGGAGCGACCCGGGTCTGGGATCCCGATCGCGTGGTGATCGCGATCGATCACTGGGTCCCGGCCTCGACCGAAGGCGCGGCCGTCCTTCACCGGATCCTACGCAAGTTCGCGGACGAGGTTCACCTTCCCCATTTCTACGACGTCGGCAACCACGGGATCTGCCACCAGATCCTTGCCGAGAATGGCTGGGTCGTCCCGGGCGACCTCGCGGTCGGAACGGACTCGCACACCAACATGCTCGGGGCGATGGGGGCCGTCGCTGCAGGAATCGGACCTACGGAGATGGCGGCGGTCCTGGCCCTCGGTCGATTGTGGTTGAAGGTGCCCACAACGGTACGAATCAACGTGCGCGGTAAGCTCGGACCGGGGGTCACCGCCAAGGATCTGGTCCTGCGAGCCCTCGGAGAAGTGAAGACGACGGGAGCCACCTACAAAGCCGTCGAGTGGACCGGCCCGACCATCGAGCGCCTCTCGATGCCCGAGCGCCTTACGATCTGTAACATGACGACCGAGATGGGAGCTAAGTGCGGTATGGTGGCCCCCGATTCGAAAACTCGCGACTACCTATCCGGCATTGCGAAGCATTCGATGCACCCGATGTACGCGGACCCCGACGCTCAGTACGAGCGCACCGTCGAGATCGACGTCGATGGGATGCCCCCGATGGTCGCATGTCCGTACTCGCCCGACAACGTTCGGCCGTTGCCGGATGTCGCGCGCGAGCACGTTCGCATCGACCAAGCGTTCCTCGGGTCGTGCACGAACGCTCGGATCGAAGACCTCCGAGAGGGAGCGGCGGTCCTCAAGGGGCGCCGGGTGCACGCCGGAGTTCGATTCATCGTCTCTCCGGCTTCGACCGCCATCTACCGCCAGTGTCTGAGCGAGGGCCTCGTCGATCTCTATACCGAAGCGGGGGCGGTCTTCACGAACTCGAGCTGCTCGGCGTGTTTCGGAGGGAACATGGGAATCATCGCGCCCGACGAGGTCTGCGCATCTTCCTCGAACCGAAACTTTCCCGGCCGTATGGGCCCGAAGGAAGGACGCATCTATCTGATGTCCCCCGCCGCGACCGTTGCCGCGGCGATCCGGGGCGAGATCGCGGACCCCCGAGAGTACGCTTAGTCCCTTCAGG
Source organism: Thermoplasmata archaeon (assembly GCA_021826685.1). Lineage (GTDB taxonomy): Archaea > Thermoplasmatota > Thermoplasmata > Lutacidiplasmatales > UBA184 > Lutacidiplasma. Next base: position 1,518 of record JAKAYT010000002.1, on the reverse strand, counting down.
AGATGGAAGAACCGTGCGGGAGATCATCGAAGGTCGGGTATGGACGCTGGGACGCGACGTGGATACCGACCAGATTATCTCGGGCAAGTACCTCACGATCATCGATCCGAACATCCTCAAGACGAAGGTTCTGGAGATCGGGCTCCCGGAGTTCGCGAGCCAATCGAAGCCCGGCGACATCCTCGTCGCGGACGCGAACTTTGGCAGCGGCTCGAGCCGGGAGCACGCACCGCAGGCCCTGCGAGCGGCCGGAGTCGGTGCGATCGTCGCGGACTCCTTCGCCCGGATCTTCTTTCGCAACTCGATCAACCTCGGCATCCCCACGATCGAAGCACCGGGCGTCCGGGCGATCTTCGATCGATTCGACGTGGCGCGGATCGAGGTGCGGAGAGGAACGATCACGAACGTGAGAACCGGGGCGTCCGTTTCGTTCCCACCGCTCCCTCAGCATCTGATTGACCTCCTCGAGGCCGGGGGCCTGGTCGAGAAGGTCCGTCGCGAACTCGCGGACCGTCCTTCGTCCCAGGACCCGGTATCTCCATGAGGTCGGCCGCCAGCGAGATCGCGGTCTACGCGGGGGATGGCACGGGGCCCGAGGTCATCCGCGAGGGAGAGAAGGTCCTCGCTGCGCTCGGTGAGAACGGGCGCGCCGCCTGGCACCTGACCGACTATCCCGGGGGAGCGCAGTACTATCAGAAGACCGGGCGCGAATGGGAGCCCGAAGGAGAAGAGGCCGCCGAGCGAGCGGATGCTATCCTACTGGGCGCCGTCGGCTGGCCCGGCGTCTCGCTTCCAGATGGAAACATCGCGGGCGCGGCCCTCGTTCTGGGAATGCGCGCCAAGCTCGACCTGTACGCGAACGTACGCCCGTGTCGCCTGTATCCGGGCGTGGTTCACCGCATCAGCGGGGAGTACCGTCAGGTCTGGTCCCCCGAGAAGGTCGACATGGTCCTCGTCCGGGAGAACACGGAAGGCCTCTACGCTCCCCTTCACGGTCGGCTCTCACGGGGGGGCGATACCGAGGTCGCGGTGGACACGCGCCTGATCACCCGCAAAGGAGCGGAGCGTGTGATCCGACGTGCGTTCGAGATTGCGATGCGAAGACCTCGCGGCGCGCCCGAGGACCGGCGCCTGCGCCTCACGTGCGTGGACAAATCCAATGTGATGGAGGGGTGTCGTTTCTTCCGGGAGACCTACGACCGTGTCGCGCCCGACTTTCCGACGATCGACCGCGATTACGCGTACGTCGATGCGTTCACTCAATGGCTCGTGCGGAATCCCGAGCACTTCGATGTCGTCGTCGCGACGAACATGATGGGCGACATCATTACGGACCTCGCGAGCGTCCTCCAAGGCGGAATGGGGTTCGCCGCCGGGGGGAACATCGGTGATCGGCACGCGATGTTCGAGCCGGTCCACGGCAGCGCGCCCAAGTACGCGGGCAAGAACCAGGTGAACCCGTTCGCAACCTTCTTCGCCGTCGAGATGATGCTCCGATATCTTGGGGACAAGCGCTCG
>JAKAYT010000013.1 GCA_021826685.1 Thermoplasmata archaeon | reverse complement strand
GGGGGTGGGCGCTCGCGGGAGGGCCGCGACCCTACGATCCCCCTCGACCCGGATCACCCATGCGTCTTCGGGGAAGCGGTCGGGGCGGGGCTCCGGATCCCAACGCACCGCCCGAACGTTGAGTTCGGCCGCGAGGAGCGCTTCTCCCTCGCTCCCGAGCGCCTCGAGCCTCTCGGAGGGAGCGCCGAAGAGAACGAGTTCGGCGAGGGGGATCCGGGCCCGTACCCCGGCACGCTGGCGGAGCTCCCGCCCCACTCCCACCAGGGCGCGCAGTTCATCCATGCCCGCCTCCAGCGTCTCGTCCCGCAGGGCCGGTTGCGGAACCGGCCAGCGGTCGAGGTGCACCGAAGAACCTGCCTCGGCCCAGGGCCGGTCCGCGAGCTCCTGGGCGATCCACTCTGCCGTATACGGGGAGAACGGCGCCAGGACGCGGGAGAGGGAGTGTAGGACGTAGCCGAGCGTCGCGTGCGCCGCGGCACGCTCCGGCGTCCCGGCCTCCGCCCAGAACCGGGGACGAGATCGACGCAAGTACCAGGTCGAAAGGTCGTCGATGAACGCCTTCAGGGTACTGGCGCCGGGACGGGGATCGAAGCTCTCGAGGGACGCCTCGACGCGCTGCCGGGTCCCCTCGAGACGGGAGAGAATCCATCGGTCGAGCAGGTCGGTCGACGACGGCGCTTCGTGGGACGGAGACAGTCGGTCCGCTCGCGCGTTCTGCAGGTAGAACGCCACGACGTTCGTCAGGAGGCCGAGGCTGCGCGCGGCATGGGCGCGCATCTCGCTCTCGCTCATGCGGACCCCTTCGGTGAAGTCGAGATTGAGGAGGTACCAGCGCACCGCATCGCCGCCGATGCGGGTGAGGATGTCGATGGGATCGGCGACGTTGCCCTTCGACTTCGACATCTTCTTGCCGACGTCGTCTAGGCCCATCCCGGTGGCCACCGCGGCCCGATAGGCCGGCCGCGCGAACAGGGCGGTCGCGAGCACGTGCATCGTGTAGAACCACCCCCGGGTCTGGTCGATCCCCTCGGCGACGTAGTCGAGGGGAGCCGCGGGGTCGAACGTCCCGGCATCGAACGGATAGTGATACTGCGCGAACGGCGCGGAGCCGCTGTCGTACCACACATCGATGGTGTAGGGCTCCCGGTGGGCGGGCTGGCCGCACGTCGGGCACGGGAACTCGATCGGGTCGACCCCCACACGGTGCGGGTCGAAGTCATCCGGGAGGGGGCGGCCCCAGACCTTCGCGAGCTCGGCGTACGAACCGATGCAGGTGGGATGGCCCTGAGGGCAGACCCAGACCGGCAGGGGCGTCCCCCAGTAGCGGCTCCGAGAAAGGGCCCAGTCCTTCGCTTCGGTGAGGAAGTTGCCGAAGCGCCCGTCTCGCACGTGCGCGGGGACCCACGTCACGTTCGCGTTGTTCCGGACCATCGCGTCCGAGAAGCGAGAGCTGCGGACGAACCAGGAGTCGATCGCCCGGTAGAGGAGCGGCGTGCTGCATCGCCAGCAGAACGGGTAGGTGTGGCGCAGCGTGTCGTGGCGGTAGAGCCGACCCCGCCGCTCGAGATCCTCGATCAGGACCGGGTCCGCCGACTTGAAGAACCGGTTCTCGACCAGAGGGATCTGCGATGTGAAGACCCCACGGCTCGTGAGCGGATCGAACGTTCCGAGCTTCTCCCGCTCGCCGATGCGGTAGTCGTCCGGGCCGAAGCTCGGCGCCCCGTGAACGAATCCGGTGCCCTCCTTGGCGTCGACCATGTCGTCCAAGAGGATGCGGAAGCGGCCCGGGGCATCGGGCACGAACGGAAACGGCGGGTCGTACTCTAGGCCCTTCAGCTGCTCGCCGGTCAGCCGCGCCACGATCTCGGGCGGCGAGGGGAAGTAGCGCGGGATCGCGGCCTCAGCGAGCACGACCTCTCGGCCGTCGGCCTCACGAACCACGGCGTACGGAAGATCGGCTCGGGCGACGACGAAGACGTTCGAAACGAGCGTCCACGGGGTCGTCGTCCAGACGAGGAGATCGCGCGGGGGTCCACCCGTCGTTCGGAGCGGGAACCGAACGGTGATCGACGGGTCGACCGTCTCTTTGTACCCCTGCGCGACTTCGTGCGAGCTGAGGGTCGTTTCGCACCGCGGGCAGTACGGGAGCACGTAGTGGCCCTTCTCCACGAGACCGCGATCGAACAGGGTCTTGAGGGACCACCAGACGCTCTCGATGTACGGCGGCGCCATCGTCTGGTAGGCATGGTCGTAGTCGAGCCAGTAGCCCAGCCGTCGGTACATCTCCTGCCACGCGGCGGCGACGGCGAGGGTGCTCGTCCGGCACTCCGCACAGAACCGATCGATCCCGTACGCCTCGATGTCGTGCCGGGTCCGCACCCCGAGCTTCTTCTCGATCTCGATCTCGACCCCGAGCCCGTGGCAGTCCCAACCGGCCATGGGCGAGACGATGCGGTACCCCTGCATCCTCCGATAGCGAAGCTGCACGTCCTTCAGAGTACCGGGCATCATGTGGCCCGTGTGGGGGCGACCGTTGGCCGTCGGCGGACCCTCGGTAAACCGGAAGACGGGCCCCGACCCGGCGGCCGAGAGCGCCCGCTCGATGACCCCCGTCCGGCTCCAGTAATCGGCGACCTTCGAATGGAGGTCCATCGGGTGGGGGCTACCGCTCGACCCCTCCTCGTCGGCCGACATGGCGGTCCGCACGCGCGTCCACGAATAAAGCGGCGCGGACCCTAGCGCGAGAGCCCGTGCGGCGGCGGGGTACGGGACTCGTAGCCGATGTGGCTGGACGGATCCTTCTTCACGACCGTACCGTCGATCCGGGTGACGTGGCAGTGCCGACCGAGCGCGATCGACCCCGCCCGGACGTAGTCGACGTCCACGCCCTCGATCTGTACCGACTCGGCCTCGATGCGGCCGACCCGAAGGAGCGCCTTCGGGCTCAGGATGGGCACGTCCACCGGGAGCCGGAGGATCTGGCGGGGGCGAAGGGAGACCTGGGTGGCTTCGATCTCCCGGATGCTCGACTCCGACTCGAAGACCGCTTCGACCTCCTGCGCGCGAAGGACTCCCGCGAGGGAGATCCTCCCGTCGTGAAGGAAGAGCGCCGCGGTGACGTCCTTTCCGATCTCGAGGGCGCCCTTGGCCGTGAGGGTCCCGACGACGCGTACATCCTTCGCGACGCGCACGAGCCCGTCGGTGGTAAGCTGGCCTGCCCGGACGGAACCGAGGAAGCGACCGGTGCCCCGCACGACCACGCCGCCGCTTACCGTGACATCACCTCCGACCTCGAAGGTCCCTCGGACATCCAGTTGGTTGGCGATGAGAGGGCCCGTGATGGTGGCGATCCCATCGAAGACGGCCTCGTCGACGTCGACCTCTCCCGTGACCTTGCCGGCCCCCCGCAGGCGGTAGCGTTGGGCATGGATGCTCGCATGCCGGACGGTGCCCACCTCCCGGAAAGCGCCGCTCCGGGGCATCGAGGGCGGAGCGACGGCGGTGGGAGCCATCGGCGAACGAACGGGTGCGGCCATCCTTCTCCCTCCGTCAGGGCCGGCCGCTCTTCACCGGGATCTTCAACCGGCGGTGCGCCACCCTGATGCAGGAGTTCTCGTAGAAGTGAGCGCCCGCACGGCGGGCCCTGGCCCCGGCCGCGGGGTTCTCCACGCCGAGCTGAAGCCAGATCGTGGGCACGTTGCGCGAGAGCGCCTCGTCGACGATCGGGGGAACTTGGTCGCTCTTGCGGAAGACGTCGACGATGTCGATCGGCACGTCGGAGGGTATGGCGCTCACCGATGGGTACGATCGCTCGCCGAGGATTTCGGTCACCGTGGGGTTGACCGGGACGATTCGGTACCCCTGCGCTTGGAGGTAGCGCCCCACCTCGTGGGAGTCCCGCTCGGGCTTGTCGGAGAGGCCGACGACGGCGATCGTGCGGGCGCGGGTGAGGATGTCGCGGGTCGTCGCATCGTCCGGGGCGGACATTCTCCGCACGGACTTCCGGGCGGTTCTTGACGGTATCGGGCCCGGGGAGAGCGGGGGCTCACGTCGGCGGCCCACGGCCCGAGCCGACCGTCCGCTCGGCCGCCTGGATGCAGGCCATCAGGTCCTCGAGCGTCGCGCGGGCGCTCGCCGCCGACGGAGCGATCACGCGGATCTCGAGCGACTCCGCGACCGTCCTCACTTCGACCTGGCTCGGGTTATCGACCTCGATCGCCGCCGCGATCATCTCGGCCACCCGAGGATCGTCGTATCGACGCGATAATGCGACCGTCACTTGGACGGAGCGGGCTTCTTCCCCGATGCGTCTCCTCCCGCCGCGGCCCCGGGTCCGCGCTCGAGCGCGTGCGGCTGGATCGGCTGTGTCTTCGTTCGACGCTGTATCTCGGCCTGAGCCGCATCCGCGAGGTAGCGCACGATCGACGGCCAGACCTTGTCGTCGTCGCGCATCTTGTTCTCGAAGTTGTTCTCGTTGACGAACTTGCGGAACGCCGCGCGGCTGGCCTCGTCCCAGGTACCGCTTGGGCGGCCCGGGTAGTACCCCAAGACGCCGAGGTCGTGCTGGAGCGCCTTCCCGACGTCCCCGTCGATCGGAAGCAGGGTCGCCGGATCCTCCCGGCTCAGCATCGTGAGGTCGTAGAGCCGAAAGACGCGCTTGAGCTCCTCGATCGGGGCGGGATGGTCGTCCACGCGGATATCGACCCATCGGTCGCTCCCGGCGTCGTAGCCGCCCTTCTCCCGAACGATGAGCAGCGCGGCGGACTGCATCCCCCGGCGGTCGCCACCTTCCCGTTGGCCGGCCGACAACGCGGCCAGGAGGCGTTCCGGCAGGTCGCCGGGCGTCCGCTCGTAGGTTCGGGCCATCGCCGGCACCACGGCGGGGCCGAACAGAATGTTCCCCTGGCAGGCGAACCCATTGCCCACCTCGTGCCCGGCCCACTCCATGCACTTCGCGCCGGTGAACGCAGCGGCCTCTCCCTTCCGATCGACGACGCCCAGCTGGCGCTCGTCCTTGCCCGGGTCCGAGGAGGTCAGCGAGCGCACGACATCGGCCGCCGAGCGGCCCTCGGCGAGCATCTTCAAGCCCTCGGGCCCGTAGCGCACGTTCGCGAACGCCTGCGTCGCGAGGGCGCCGACGTTCGCTTGCGCCCACGGGACGACCGAGCCGACGCTGATGAACTTCGATTGGACGGCGACGCCCCATGCCCGGCCGGCGGGGTCGTAGGCGACGATCGAGAAGGTCCCGAACCGAGGTTCCGACATCGTCTCGCCCGGAGGCAAACGTCCCTGTAAGCCTACCGCGGGGGAGGACCCGAGGCCCCGGGGACGCCGGCCGCCATTCCCAGAACGCCGATCAACCGTTCGATGACCTCCCGCGCGCGGGCGCGGTCGCGCTCGCGGTAGGCCCTCTCGGCGGCCCGGAGCTCGCGTTCCCACGACGGATCTTCGCGCCCGGAGGAACGCAGGAGGTCGATCAGGCGGGCGGCGAGGCGGATGCGCTGGGCGAGGCGATCCTCTTCCTCGGAGGGAGGCCCCTGGTCCGGGGATCCCGCCGGGACATAGCCCGCGAGACCCCGCGGCCAGCTCGTGACCTCGCCTTCGTCCCGGCGTACGACGGACCGATCCCCGTCGCTCCCCACGGCCGGCCTATGCCTCTTCGGGCGGGGCGGGAGCCGCCGCGGCCGTCGCCCGGCTCGCCGCCGCCTTCGGCAGGGGCACCTTCGCCCGCAGGGCCTCCCAGATGGGGTCGATCGCCGCGTAGAGGTCCGCGACGGGGCCCCCGCTCGCAAACGCGGCGCGAGCCGTCTCGGCGGTGGTCTCGAAACCCCCCACGTCGATCCCCTTCGTCTTCGCCCAAGCGATGCTCGCGATCACGAGGGCCACCTGGGTCTCGCCGGTCTTTCGGGCCTTCATCGCCTCCCTCTCCTCGGGAGAGGCGCGGAACTCGGGATCCCATTGCGGCGGATGGGGGGGTGGGATCGGGACCCGGAGCTCGCGGAACGGTGGGGGAAGCGTCGGCCAGCGGGGCTCGTGGAATCGGATCGCGAGGCGATCGAGCTGGCTCTCGGCCTCGCGCCACTCCCGGGCTCCGTACGCCGCCTCGGCCTTCTCCAACGGCTCGGTGAGCTCCCGGCTCGGCGCGCCGCGCCACACGTCGAGGCTGAGCGCGATCCGGCTGGGGGCGAGGCGGCGCAGAACGCGTCGCTCGGGCGCGTCGACGGTCGGTGGGGGGGATGGGGCCGCCATCTCGGGCGGCCGGTTCGGTGCGCCCGGCATCGCTGCTCCCGATCCGCGGCGTTACAGGAACGCCTCGAACTCCTTCGTGACGTCCGGGTACTTATCGTGGACGGCCTTCAGGATGTTGTGGACGCTGAGCTTCTCGAGGCGAACGCCCTGCAGCGCGTCGATGATCTTGTCGAACGTCGCGTCGGAGAGCGTGCAGAGCTTCTCCTTCGCGTACCAGTTCCGGTAGAGCTTTTCCTCGAGCTTCGCGCGCCAGCCCTTCTCATAGCGGTCGAGGAACGCGCGGGAGGGGTCCCCCGCGTGGACCGCCTGCGCCGCGACCTCGCCGCAGATCTTTCCGGCGATGCAACCGTTTGCAATCCCGCCGCCCGTGAGCGGGTCGATCATACGGGCCGCATCCCCGACGAGCATGAGCCCGTCGGTAACCGACTGCTTTACCGGTTGGGAGATCGAAACGCCGCCGCCGACGACATCGATCGTCTTCCCCTTCGAGTAGGCGGGGTGCTTCGCGATCCAGGCGTCGAGGTACGTGCGGGGGTCGGCCATTCCCCGGACCTTGCTGAGCTGCACCCCGATCCCGACGTTCGCGAGCCCGTCGGCCTTCGGGAAGACCCAGACGTAGCCGCCCGGGGCCACCTCGCCCAGGTAGAAGTCGCAGTAGCGGGTATCGCAATCGACGTTCGTCATACGGTACTGTAGGCACGTGTCCATGTCCCGCAGCGCGATGTTCGTGGGAAGTCCGGCCCACCGGCCGACCTGACTCTCGAACCCATCGGCGCCGATCGTGACCGTTGCGCGGATCTCGAACGGCTCTCCGAACTGCTTGACCCGGGCGCCGGCGACCCGGCCGCCCTCCTTCAGGATCCCGGTGGCCGCCGTCTTGAGCCGGATCTCGGTGCCCGCGTTCGCGGCGTCGATCGCGAGCGCCTTGTCGAACCCATCGCGCTCGACGACGTAGCCGACCTCGTTGCCGGCGTGCTTTTCGTTGATCTCGAAGACCTGCTCGCGCGGGGAGAAGATGCGAGCCCCCTCGACCTCCAGGTTGACCCATGCGCCGGGAGTGATGCCCACCTCGGGCAGCCAGGACTTGCTCATCCCCTCCCCGCAGCGAACGGGGCTGCCGATCTCCTGCCGCTTCTCGATCATGAGGACCCGAGCGCCGTTCTTCGCGGCCCACTTCGCGGTCATGCTACCGGCGGGACCCGCGCCAATGACGAGGACGTCGGTTTTCAGATTCTGGACCATGCGACCTCCCGCCTACCTACCCGATCTCGATCGCGCCGACCGGGCACGCCTTGACGCAGATCTCGCAGCGGGTGCAGACCCGCTCGTCAAACGTGATCCGGGTCTCGTCGAGATAGATGCAGTTGAGCGGACAGATCCCGACGCAGGCTCCGCAGTAAATGCACAGCTGGCCGGACGACTCGATGTGCAGGCTCTTCTTGTTCACCATCGGCGGCGCGCCCGTGCCACGTGGGGGGCCATATTAAAGGCCTGCCCGGATGCGCTCGGTCACGTCGGCGGTGGTCCGACAGGTAGGGGCGCCTCCTCCTCGAGGAACTTCTCCGCGTCCAGGGCGGCCATGCACCCGAGCCCGGCGGCGCTGACGGCCTGGCGGTACCGGTGGTCGTAGACGTCCCCCGCCGCGAAGACTCCGTCCACGCTCGTGCGCGTGATATCATGGGTCTTGACGTAGCCCTTGCCATCGAGCTCGAGCGCTCCCCGGAAGACTTCGGTCGCGGGGTCGTGGCCGATTGCGACGAAGAGACCCTGGGCCGGGAGGGTCCGGCTCTCACCGGAACCGTGCTCCCGGACGACGATCCCCTCGACGGTCTCTTTTCCGAAGACGTCGACGACATCGGCGTCCATCACAAAGCTGATCTTGGGGTGCGCGCGCGCCCGTGCCTGAAGGATGCGGCTCGCCCGCAGGTGCGGGCGGCGGTGGACGACCGTGACGTGCGTGGCGAACTTCGTCAAGAAGAGGGCCTCCTCCATCGCGGAGTCTCCACCACCGACCACGACGAGTTCGCGGCCTTTGAAGAAGAACCCGTCGCAGGTCGCGCACGCCGAGACGCCCTTTCCGCGAAGCCGTTGCTCGTTGGGGAGCTCCAGCCAACGCGCGTTCGCGCCGGTCGCCACGATCACGCTCCGGGCCCGAACGTCCCCGTTCGTGCCCGTCCGAAGTACGAACGGTCGGCGGGTGAAGTCGACGCCGATCACGTTGTCGTCCAGGAACCGGGCGCCGAACTTCGCGGCCTGCTTACGGAAGAGCTCGATCAGTTCCGGACCCTGGATACCGTCGGGGAAGCCGGGGTAGTTCTCAATCTCGCTGGTCAGCATCAGCTGGCCGCCGGCCGGGACCCCTCCGATCACCAGGGGATCGAGGTTCGCGCGCGCCGCGTAGAGGGCCGCCGTGAGGCCGGCCGGCCCACTGCCGACTATAGCAAGGCGAACGTTGGTCACCGCCGCTTCGGTCACGTCCACACCGGAAGGGACCCTCCGTTAAAGGAGTCGCGCTCCCCGGGGCCTATTCCTTACGAAGGGGTAACCGGACCTGGTCCGGGCCGACCGGCTCTCCGTAGCGAGATCGATAGAAGACGAGGGGAAGGCCGTCCGGGCCGGTCTCGAGGGCGACGACCTCGCCGAGGAAGAGCCAGTGATCGGCCGCTCGGTACTCGGCCTTCACCTCGCACTCGAGCCGGACAAGCGCCCCCTCGATCCAGGCGAGCCCGCCGGGGCTGCGTCGCAACGGCAACCCCTCGAATTTTGGGCGTCCCTCTCGGCCGGTGGCCATGCGGACGCTGATGTCCGCCTGATCCGCGCGCAGGACGCTGAGGGCGAAACGACGGGTCTCCCGGATCGTGGGGGAGCTCGTCGCTTCGTCGCCGACACTGATGAGGACCGTGGGCGGCTCGAGGGTGACGGAGAGGAAGGCGTTGACGGTGAGCCCATGGTCGCCATCGGGGCCCCGGGTCGTGACGACGCCCACGCCCGTCGCCCAGAGCGACATCGCGCGGCGGAAGGCGGCGCTGTCGGGCCGAGTCGCTTCGCTCACTCGCCTTTCCACCGGAACAGGTAGACCGCGGCGGCGAAAAAGACGACGGCGATACCCAGAACGATCACGAAGTCGGTCAGGGCCCTCGCGTAGTTCTGGAACAGGAGGACCTGGTTCATCCCGTCGATCACGTAGTAGAGCGGGAGGACCTTCGCGACGACCTGAAGGCCGGGCGAGAATTCCGACACCGGGAAGAACGTCCCGGCGAGAAACATCATGGGGAAGGTGATGATGTTCCCGATGACCGCCGCGCTCTCGGGGGTCCGAGCGATCGAACCGGCCAGCATCCCCAGCGAGACGAACAGCAGGGGCCCGACGAGCAGGAAGGGAACCATCCAGACCGAGATCGTGACCTTGGCGCCGAAGACCCCGATCCCGAAACCGAGCATGATGGCCGCAGCGAGGAACGTGAGGATCGTGTACCAGATCACGCGCGAGGCGAGCCACTCATCGCGGGTGAGCGGGGTGAGGGAGAGCTGCCGGAAGATCCCTTCCTTACGGTAGCTGCTCGTGACGTCGACCATCGAGAACATCGGGCTCGTGAGGATCGAGAAGCCGATCAGGCCGGGAACGAGGTAATCGATGTAGGTGAAGTACGTCTTGCCAACGCTCTGCGGGATGTAACCGAGCACGGGGGAGCAGGTCCCGTTCGTGCTCTGGCAGGCCGCGTGCAGGTTGAACTCGTTCTCGACCGCCTGCACCGCTCCCTCCGCGCTACCCGCCGCGCCCGCGTCCTGGGGGTTGACATAGAGGGTGACGTTGGTCGCGATATGTTGGGTGTAATTCTGGCCAAAGCCCGCGGGGATGACGAGTCCCACGGGATTGTCGTTCTGCCCGAGCCACACCGATAGGTTCCCGGTCGACGTGTTGATCACCTGGACCGTGACGAGGTGGGTCTGGTTCAGGCCGGACAGGAACTCCTGACTGACCGGGCTCGCGTGGTCGAAGTTCTCGGTGTAGAGCGTCGCCGCGGTCGCGCCGGTGTTCGCGAAGATCAGCCCGAAGAGCAGGATGAGGATCAGTGGGAAGATGAGCGAGAAGAACAAGGCGATCGGGTTGCGCAAGTATCCTCGGGCGGTGACCTTGAGGTCGGCGAGGATTCGGCGCCCATTCATGTGCTCGCCCCCGCCGCGGTTCCGTCCGAGGACTTCAGGACTCCGTCATCCATCCGACCGACCAGTCGCACGAATACGTCCTCGAGCGTGTCGCGTACCGTGGTGAAGCCGGTCCAGGCGAGGCGGCTCGCCTGGACCGCCTCCAATATGGCGAGCGCATCCTCGCGATCGCGCAACACGACGTCGATATGGTCCCCTTCCCGTCGGACCTCGTTCGGGAAACGAGAGCGGACGAAATCGGCGACGTCCGAGCCTGCGACGATCCTCAGGCGAGCCGGACCGCCCAGCCGGTCGATGATTTCGGCGGGGGATCCGGCCGCGACGATCTGTCCGTGGTTGATGATCGCGACGCGGTCCGCGAGGATCTCGGCCTCCTCGAGATAGTGGGTCGTAAGGAAGACCGTCCGACCCTCCCTGCGTAGTTCCCGGACGACGTCCCAGATTGCTCGGCGGGCGGTGGGGTCGAGTCCGGTCGTCGGCTCATCCAGAAAGCAGATGCGGGGATCGTTGACCAACGAAAGCGCGAGCCCGAGCTTCTGCTTCTGCCCCCCGCTCAGGGTGTCGAAGCGGGAGTTCGCCTTGTCCGAGAGCTTCACCCGCTCCAACAGCGCGGCGGGGTCCGGGTGAGTTCCGAACAGGGTGCTATAGTAATCGATCGACTCGCGGGGCGTGATCTTCTCGAAGAAACGGAAGTCCTGCGGGATGACGCCAATCTGCCGGTGAAGCGGGCGCCCCTCACCCCACGGGTCCAGCCCGAGCACCCGCACGCTTCCCTTCGACCGAGCGCGTAGCCCTTCGAGGATCTCGGTGGTGGTAGTCTTGCCGGCACCGTTCGGGCCGAGAAACGCAAAGACGCTTCCGGGGGGCACGCGGAAACTGATATTGTCGATCGCGGCGAGGCTACCGTAGTTCTTGGTCAGGCCCTCAACCACGATCGCGTCGGCCATCGTGGGGTCGAGCGGCTGCCTTGTATGAAGTCTACACTCCAACGACCGGAGCGACGGCATGCTCCCCGGGCCGGGGAGGGGGGCCGGGTCTCGGAAAGGAGGGGGGCGGAGGAGGGCTCGGCGCGTTCCGGCACGGCATCGGCCACGACCCGTGGGTCGTCTCGTGCACCTGCTCGGCCGGAATCGGGGTCGCGAGCCCCTGCGGGCTCCCGATCGCCCGACCACCCCTCCGCTGCACGAGACTTCCATCGTCGCGGAGGTACTTAGACAATGTAACGTTACAATCGTTTATTTCGTTTCTTCCGTCGACATCCCGGAACTCCCAAAAAGGACGAGCGCGACGCGCCCCTGCTCGGTGAGGTGAACTCGTCCGCGCGGGCCGCCGGCATCGGTTCGTACGAACCCCCATCTCCGCTCCAGTGGCTCGAGACGCCGCCGTAGGCGGCCGTGCCGGGCCTGCGGAGAGGTTGGCGCTCCCCCTTCCGAGGGCCGGTCCAGCCCGAGCTCGCGGATCAACTCGTGCTTGCGGAGCGTTCCGCCGCGCCGTTGGAGGGCTTCCAGTACCCCGACGAGCTCGGGGCCGGGCTGTCGCAGCTCATAGACGCCGACCGGGTCGATCTCCCGGATCACGTCGTTCACCGTCCGGACCTTTGGCGATCGGTCCGAGTACCAGGCCTGGGAGACCCGGACATAGTACGGCTCCCCCTTCCACAGCATGCAGGCCAGCGTCCCTGCGATGGCGGTGATCTTGGTCCCGGTGGATACATTCACTCGGACCGGCACAACGCCCTCCTGATGTCGGTCGAGGCGGCGCTCGGATTCGAAGATCTTCCGATAGACCGCAAGGGCGCCGAAAACATCCCAGATGTCCGTCCGGACAACCCGCACTTCCACGGGCCAGGAGGCGGCTCGAAGCCGGCGTTCGACCTCGGCGACGAACGGCGCCGCGTCGTCGTGCTCGGAGCGCGTCAGGAGATAGACTCGGTCGGCCCGGTCGATCTGGATCGGTTCGGTGACCCGCTCGACCTCGAACCCCACGGCCGCGATGTGCACGCGCGCCCGAGGGTCCCCTAGGCGGAAGCCAGCAACCGTTACCGAGCGCTTGGCTGGCGGCACGCAGGACGCACACCCCCTCGTAGTTTGAAGTTAGAGGTTACCCCCTCCGCGCGGCGATTACGCACCATGTAAGAGCGCCCGCCGGACGAAAGCCTATGAGCGATCTGCACGACTTGCCGCGCCGATCGAGGAATGTCCCGATGACTTCCCACGTCCGATCCGCCTTCGTGCACGCTCCGCTCTTCTTCGAGCCCGTTCCCCCGTCCGCGCGCCTATCTCCTGCGTCGGCGGATCGCCAGTTCGAGGCCGTCGCACGCGTCGTCGAGCAGATCCCGCGTATCGACGCGATCAACGTGCCCGAGCTTCTCGATGAGAATCATGACGGGCGTCCGTACTACCGTACGTCCGATCCCCGGCTCTACACCCGTCGGATCGCCGAGCGCACCGGCCGGCTCGGCATCGTCAACAAGGTCGTCGCGCATCTCACGGACGCCGAGCATGTACGGCGATGGGCCGAGGAGACGACCGGCCTCGGCGTCCGGCACGCCGTCCTGATCGGCGGTAACTCGCGCTTCATCCCCTATCCCGGACCCCCCGTGATCGAGGCGAACCGCATCTGCGAACCGGTCTTCGCCCGCGCGGGGGGTGGGATCGGGAACGTCGCGATTCCGCAGCGCATGGGCGAAGCGGATCGGATGCTCGCGAAAACGAAGGCCGGGTGCACCTTCTTCACGACCCAGATCCTTTACGACGCCGAACCTGCGCTCGCGACCCTCGTCGCGTACGGCGAGCGCTGCGCGGCAGAGGCGATTGCGCCCGCGCCCGTGCTCCTCAGCCTAGCTCCTCTCGCCGACGAGGCGGACGTGGAATTCGTTCGTTGGCTCGGTGCCGAGGTTCCTCTCGCCGTCGAGGATGCGGTGCTCGCCGCGGCCGAGTGGGGCGGGACCGCCGGGGCCGAGGCGTCGACATCGCGAGCTGTTCAGGTCTACGAACAAATCCGGCGGGGCGTGGCGGCTAGGGCCCCCCAGCTCCTCCTAGGGGTCAACGTGGAACAGATCTCCGCCCGGCACCTCCCCCTCGTCGTTCCAATCCTCGAAGCGATCGCGCGGGCCCTGCCCGCCCCGGCGCACGTCCCGAGCGCGGCCGGCTAGGCGAGGACGTTCGCGAGCGCATCTACCGCGTTCGCCATGTCCTCACGGTCCAGGACGAATATCGTGTCAGTGTAGCAGCTCATCGCCTCGACGATGTTGATCCCGCGCGAGGAGAGGACCGAGGCGAGCCGGGCGAGAAGGCCGGTAGTGGCCTCGATGCTCACCGGGCTCGTGACGGCGAGTTCGACGAGCCCCCGGTGGATCGAGAGGATTTGGTTCTCGCGAAGGCGTTTGACGAACCGACCCACGGAATCCTCGTCGACAACGATCACCGTGCCGCGAGAGACCTGGATGAGGCGGCAGATCTGGTTCTCGTCCAGGATCTCCTCCACGATGTCGCCCAAACGTTGCAGGACGTCCACGCCCTCGGTGACGGTGACCGCAGCGACCTTCGTCCGGGTCTCGATGCGGCTCTTGGCCAGCAACCGGGTGAGCGAGCGCTCTTGGAACCCTTGATCTCCCCGCGGCGGGTAGCGACGGCACGCCGCCCGGATCGCCGGTAGGCGGCTCGAGCCCAGGTCTTCCGCGATCCGGCGAGCCAGGGCGGAGTGGTTCGCGATTCCCAGCCGCAAAGCTTCCACGACGACGGGGTGTCCGTCGATCCATGCGCGGACGTCCTGGGCCGTCGACCGGTCCTCCGAAGCCATATGTTCAAAAACAGACACATGTGTCCGTTTTTGTTCAAAGATGGTCACACGGTACAAATACCTGACGGTGGTACTCTTCCCTGCTCAAGATCGATCGAGATGAGTTCCCCTAAAGTTGTCCTCGCGTATTCGGGAGGACTGGATACTTCTGTCGCTATCCCGTGGCTCAAGGAGCGCGGTTTCGAGGTCATCGCCCTAACGGTGCACGTCGGGCAGCCCGTCGACCTGCACGCCGTCCGCAAGAAGGCCCTTGCCTCCGGGGCTCGCCGCGCCTACATCGTGGACGCGCGCGAGGAGTTCGCCCGGGACTATCTCCTCCCCGCGATCGCCGCGAACGCGATCTACGAGGGGGTCTACCCCCTGAGCACCGCCCTCGCTCGCCCGCTGATCGGTAAGCACCTCGTCGCGGTGGCCCGCAAGGAGGGCGCGACCCACATCGCCCACGGCTGTACGGGCAAGGGGAACGACCAGGTCCGTTTCGACCTCTCCACCACTGCCCTTGCTCCCGAACTCAAGGTCATTGCACCCGCCCGCGAGTGGGGTATGACTCGCGACGAGGAGATCGCCTACGCGGCGGCCCACCACGTTCCGGTCACCGCGAAGAAGGCCTCCCCGTACAGCACGGACGAGAACCTCTGGGGTCGCTCGGTCGAGTGCGGGGTTCTCGAGGATCCCGCGCTCGAACCTCCCGAAGAGGTGTACGCCTGGACGCAGTCTCCACTCACCGCACCCGACGAGCCCGAGCACGTCCGTATCGGGTTTGAGCATGGGGCGCCAACCCACCTCAACGGAGTGCGGATGGGCCCTCGTACGATCATCGAGCAGCTCAACCGCACGGCCGGTACGCATGGGGTTGGCCGGATCGACCACCTCGAATCTCGCCTGGTCGGGATCAAGTCGCGCGAGGTGTACGAGTGTCCCGCGGCCACGGTCCTTCTCGCCGCGCATCAGGCGCTCGAGGCGTTGGTCCTTCCCCGGGATCTTCTCGACTTCAAACGCGTGGGTGAGCTCCGCTACTCCCAGCTGATCTACGACGGCCTCTGGTACACGCCCTTGCGCACGGCCATCGACGCCTTCGTCGCGTCGACCCAGGAGCGGGTGACCGGCGAGGTGGCGATGAAGCTCTACAAGGGCTCATCCCGCGTCTCGGGCCGCACGAGCCCCTACGCCCTCTACCGCCACGATCTCGCCACCTACTCCGAAGGCGACCGGTTCAACGCGTCGAGCGCGGAGGGTTTCATCTACGTCTGGGGGCTCCCGAGCCGCACCTGGGCGGCCGTCGGGGAGGAGAAGTCCCGCCCTGCGACCGCGACCGTTCCTCGCCAACGCCGGACATCGCGCTGAGAGCGAGGCACGTTGACCGTTCCCACCATGGCGTCCACATCGCCGAGCTACGTCCGAACCGGCGGCAGCGAGTTCCTGCGTTCGCTCGACGTCGACCGCGCGCTGGCACGAGTCGATCTCGCCGGCAGCATCGTCCACACCGAGATGCTGGAGCGGGTGGGCCTGGTCTCGAAGGATGACGCGCGCCGTATCATCGGGGGCCTTCGGGCGATCCACCGGGAGATCGCCCACGGCTCGTTCCCGTGGCGCGATGATCTTGAGGACGTTCACACCAACATCGAGGTCCGCCTGACCCAACTCATCGGGCCGGCCGGCGGCCGCCTTCACACGGCTCGGAGCCGCAACGATCAGATTGCGCTCGACGAGCGCTTGTACCTTCGCGAGGTCGTCTACGGGACCGTCCAGCTGCTCGAGTCGTTCCAGCGGATACTCGTCGACCACGCGGCGGGCGAGCAAGGGACCCTTTTGCCGGGGTACACGCACCTCCAGCGGGCGCAGCCCGTTAGCCTCGCCCACCACCTCCTCGCCCACTTCTGGCGCCTCGAGCGGGACCTCGACCGCCTGCTCGCCACGGAGCGGCGCGCGAACGTCTCCCCGCTTGGAGCGGGGGCGCTCGCCGGCTCCACGCTGCCGATCGATCCCGCTTGGGTCGCCCGGCGTCTCGGGTTTGACCACGCGTTCGAGAACTCGCTGGACGCGGTGAGCGACCGAGATCCGTTTGCCGAGCTGCTCTTCGACCTCGCTCTTCTCGCGACGCACCTGAGCGTTCTCGGCGAGGAGTGGGTCCTATGGACGACCGCTGAATTCGGCTTCGCCCGCGCGGGCGAGCGCGTGGGCTCCGGCAGCAGCCTGATGCCGCAGAAGAGGAACGCCGACGTCGCGGAGCTCGCCCGGGCCAAGGCCGCTCGCGTGACGGGGGACCTCGTCACCCTGCTCGGGACGCTCAAGGGGATCCCTCTCGCCTACGACCGCGATCTCCAGGAGGACAAGGCTCCGGTGCGGGATGCGGTACGGACGATCGACCTCACGCTCGCTGCGCTCGCTTCTGCCTTGGAGGACCTCGCATTCGACCGCACGCGCATGGCGGCGGCCGCCTCGGACCCGGCGCTCTTGGCCACCGACCTCGCCGAGGAACTCGTCCGGCAAGGGACGCCGTTCCGCGAGGCCCACGAAGCCGTCGGGGCCTATGTTCGCGAGACCGAGGGCTCGATCGGGCCCGCGAGTGCTCGCCGCGCTCTCCCGGCACTGCGGTCGGCTGCCGATTCGCTCTTCGATCCCGCGCATGCCCTCGAACGCCGTGCCACCCCGGGCGGCCCTTCTCCGACCTCGGTGGGGGTCCAGCTCGACCGGGCCCGCGAGATCCTCGCAGCCCATGGCCCTTCCCTCTCCTCGCTCGGCCACCGCGTCGAGCTCATTGAGGAGCTGTTGAACGAGGAACGAAAATGACCAACTGTCCGGAATGCGATGCCCAGGTCGACTGTGGTGCGATGATCGCCGGCGAAATCTTCCCCTGCCGGGACTGCGGGACGGAGCTCGAGGTTCTGGCCACCGCACCGATCACCGTCGAACGCGCCCCGAAGGAAGCGGAAGACTGGGGTGAGTGAGCCCATCCGCCTCGGCCTCTTCTACACGATCCTGAGACCCGAGGAAAAGTGGCTGCTCGCTGCGGCGAGCGCCCGGGGGATCTCCCTCGAGCCGATGCACGACGAGGGGATGCTGTTCCCGATCGGCGGTGCGCCCCCCCCGATCGATCTCGTGCTCAACCGGTCGGTGAGCCACATCCGGGGGCTCTACGCGCTGCGCTGCCTCGAGAACGAGGGCGTCAGGACGGTGAACAATGCCGAAGTCACCGAACGTGCCGGGGACAAGATCCTCGGCTCCCTCGCGCTGAGTCGGGCCGGTATCCCCACCCCTCGGACGATCGTGGCCCTCACCGAAGAGGCCGCGCTTCGCGCGCTGGACGAGATCGGTTATCCGGCGGTCCTCAAGCCTCCGATCGGTTCATGGGGTCGCCTCATCGCGCGGGTGCATGACCGCGAGGAAGCGGAGCAAATCCTCGAACACAAGAGCGCGCTACCGTCTCCAACCCAGTCGATCTTCTACGTTCAGGAGCACGTCCCCAAGCCCGAGCGGGACCTGCGCATCCTGGTCGTGGGCGACGAGCCGATTGCGGGGATGGTCCGCCGTTCGACGCACTGGCGGACGAACGCGGCTCGAGGAGCCACGACCGAAGCCCTGCCCCTCTCGGGCGAGCTCTCCGAGCTCGCGAGGCGCGCGGCTCGGGCGATGGGCGGCGGCGTTCTCGCGGTCGATGTGATGGAGGGGCCAGAGGGGTACGTCGTCCACGAGGTCAATCCTACCCCGGAGTTCAAGGCTCTCCAGGGAACGACGACCCAGGTCGACATCGCCGACCGGATCCTCTCCTTCGCCCTCGAGGCGGCGCAGCCATGAAGACCGCGATCGTCGGCGCTTCGGGGTATGTCGGCGGCGAGCTCCTACGCCTTGCCCTGCAGCATCCGGACCTCGAGGTCGTGCAGGTCAGTTCCGACAGTCACGCCGGCCAGGCCGTCGGCCGGGTGCACCCGAACCTTCGCAAGCGCACCGAGCTTGTGTTCGTGCCGCACGAGAAGGTCGAGCCCGCGGATGTCACGTTCATCGCCGTTCCGCATCGTTCGGCCATGGGCCGGATGCCCGAATGGCTCGCGTCCGGCGGTTGGGTCGTGGATCTCTCGGCCGACCACCGCCTCAAGGACCCGGCCCAGTACCCCGAGTTCTACGGCGTCGAGCATCCGCACCCCGAACTCCTCCGCCGGAGCGTCTATGGGGTTCCCGAGCTGCATCGCGAAGCGCTGCGGGGCGCGCGGCTCATCGCGAATCCCGGGTGCATCGCGATCGCCTCGATCCTGGCGTTGCGCCCCTTGGTCGACGCGCAACTGATCGACGCGAAGCGCCCGGTCATCGTCGACGCGAAGAGCGGCTCCTCCGCGGGGGGTGCGGATGCCGGTCCGGCCGCCGCCCATCCCGAGCGCAGCGGTGCGATCCGCCCGTACGCTCCGGTCGGCCACCGCCACACCGCCGAGATCGAGCAGGAGACGGGCCTGCGGATCGCGATGAGCGCGCATGCGGTCGGTTCGGTGCGGGGCGTGCTTTCGACCTGCCACGCCGTCGGCGCCGGTCCGACCGACGACAAGCAGCTCTGGCGCGCCTATCGGGCCGCGTACGCGAACGAGCCGTTCGTGCGCATCGTCCACGACCCGGACGGGATCCACCGCGCCCCGGATCCGAAGGTCCTGTACGGGTCGAACTACGCGGACGTCGGGTTCGCCCTGGACCCCCGTGCAGGACGCGTGGTCGCCCTGAGCGCCATTGACAACCTCATGAAGGGCGCCGCCGGCAACGCCCTCCAGTGCCTCAACATCGCTGTCGGGTTCCCCGAGACGCGAGGTCTCGAGTTCGCGGGCCTTCACCCGGCGTAGGGCGCATGACGATCGTCGTGAAGGTCGGAGGAGCGAGCGGGAACAGCCTCGCTCCCGTGCTGGACGAGGTAGCTCTGCGTCCGTCCGAGTACGTCCTCGTCCACGGCGGATCCGAAGAGATCGATCGCCTGGGCACGGCGCTCGGTCGGCCCCCCCGATATTACACCAGCCCCAGTGGCACCGTCTCCCGGCACACGGACGCGGCCCACCTGGAAGTGGTGATCCTTGCGCTCGCCGGGAGCGTCCAGACCCGAATCGTCCGGGAGCTCGCGACCCGCCACGTGCCGGCCGTGGGTCTCTCGGGCGTCGACGGCGGTCTCCTGACCGCACGGCGCAAGGAAGGAGCGCGCGCGGTCCAAGATGGGCGCGTCGTCCGGGTGGCCGCCGACCTCTCCGGCTCGCTCGAGTCGGTCCGGACCGACCTGATCGAACGGTTGCGACAGGGCGGTTACGTTCCGGTCATCGGCCCCCCGGCCCTTACGCCCGAAGGAGAGGTCGTGAACGTCGACGCCGACCGCGTGGCCGCGCGCGTCGCGGCGGCGCTCCACGCGGACGGGCTAGTGCTGCTGACGAACGTGGAGGGCGTCCTGCGCGATGCGGACGACCCGCGGAGCCTTATCCCTCGGGTCGACGCCTCGAACGAGGCCGAGGTGATGACCGCTGCGCGGGGACGGATGCACAAGAAGGTCCGGGCCGCGATCGAGGCCGTTCGCGCGGGGGTCGGGAGCGCCGTCATCGGCTCGTCGGCGACCCCCCGGCCCGTCGCGGCTGCCCTGGCCGGACAGGGGACCGTGTTCGTATGATGGGCTCGGAGATCGCGCGTGGGGAGTTCGGCATCGCGGGAGTGGCTCGACGGACGATCGTCCGCGGGGAGGGGGCCTACGTCTGGGACGCGACCGGAGGCAAGTACGTCGATTTGGGGGCCTCCCTCGGCGTCGCCAATCTGGGGCACTCCCATCCGCGCATCGTCGAGGCCATCCAGCGCCAGGCCGGCGAGCTCGTCTTCGTCAGCTCCGGCTACACGACCCGACCGCGTATCGACTTCGTCGACCGATTGCTCAGCCTGATGCCCCCGCGCCTCGCGCGCGTGTTCCTATCGAACTCCGGGACCGAGGCGATGGAGACGGCGATCAAGCTCGCGCGATCGGCCACCGGCCGGACGGAGTTCGTCGCGATGATGCGCGGCTTCCACGGGCGCACGATGGGCGCGCTGTCCGCGACCTGGCGCTCGGACCTGCGCCGGCCGTTCGAGCCCCTCGTGCCGGGGTTCGCGCACGTGCCCTTGAACGACATCGCCAAGCTGGAAGCTACGGTCACGGACCGGACCGCCGGCGTGATCCTGGAGCTCGTCCAGGGCGAGGGCGGCATCCACGTGGCCGACCCTGAGTTCGTTCGGGCGGCCCGGGCCGCGTGCGACGCCCACGGGGCGAAGCTCATCTTCGACGAGATCCAGACCGGCATGGGCCGAACCGGTCGCCGATGGGCGTTCGAGCGCTACGGGATCCACCCCGACATCCTCGCGCTCGCGAAGTCGCTGGCGGGAGGCATTCCGATTGGCGCGACGGTCACGACGACCGACGTCGAGGCGAAGTTCCAAGGAACGCTCCACTCGACGTTCGGGGGGAACCCGATCGCGTGCGCCGCCGGCGTGGCCGCACTGGACGTCTTGGTCAACGAACGGATCGACGAGCGCGCCGAGCGCCTCGGGGTCGCGGGGCTGGCGCGCCTACGCGGGCTCGCGAACCCCAAGATCCGCGAAGCACGGGGGCTCGGGATGATGATCGGCGTCGAGCTCCGGGAGCGGGCGGCACCCTACCTGGAGGAGTTGCGCCGGCGGGGTTATCTCGCCAGCGCGGCGGGTCCTGAGGTCATCCGGCTCCTGCCGCCGATCCCGATCGCCGAAGCGGACTGGGACTCGGCGCTCGCCACGATCGACGAGGTCCTGCGCGATGGCCGATGAGGCCGCTCTCCTCACGGACCTCCTCGAGGCGTACAGCCCGACGGGGGACGAGACCGCCGGGGTCCGCGCGTTCGCCCGGGTAGCTACCCGCCTCGGCTTTGCGGTCGAGACCGACGCGGTCGGCAACGGAGTCGCACGGTGCGGCCGCGGGCGCCCGCAGATCGTCTACCTCGGACACATCGATACGGTCCCCGGGCGGATCCCGGTTCGCCGGGACGGGAGTCGCATCCTGGGTCGCGGGGCGTGCGACGCGAAGGGACCCCTCCTCTCCGCGCTGCTCGCCCGCCCCGAGGTCCTTCCGCACGGCGAGCTCGTGGTCGTCGCTTCGGTCGGCGAGGAGTCGGACAGCCGCGGCGCACGGCACCTGATCCCCTCGCTGGCGCCGGAGGCGGTCATCGCCGGGGAACCGAGCGGCTGGAACGGCATCGCCATCGGCTACAAGGGGGATCTCCGACTTCGCGCACGGATACGCGGGGAACGTCGCCATCTCTCGGCCCCCGATCTGTCGACCACCGAGCGGGCCATGGACTGGGCCTGCGCGGTGCGGGAGCTATCCGACACGGGGGTCGATCGCTTCCACTCCCTGACCGTCAAGGTCGATGCGATCCGATCGGGCGAGAGCGCCGGAAGGGAATCGGTGGAGGTCGTGGTCGACCTGCGGATCCCTCCCGGCCGAACGGTGGAGAGCGTCGCGGCGTCCCTGCCCCCTCTCACAGCCGCCGACTCCATAGAGACGATCGCTTCCATCGAGCCGTTCGAGAGCGGCCGTTCGGACCCGGTGGTCCGCGCGCTGGTCGACGGGATCCGAGCTCAGGGCGGGCGGCCGACGCTCTGGCGCAAGGGCGGCACGTCGGACCTCAACATCGTGGCCCCGGCATGGGGCCTCGGCGGCGCCGCCTACGGGCCGGGGGACGCCCACCTCGACCACACCGACGAGGAGGCGCTCGACCTCGCGGACCTCAACACGAGTGCGGAAGTGCTCCGCGTCGCCTTCCGTCAGCTCCTCGAAGGCCTTACTCCTCGAGGATCGGGGAGCGGTGGCGGATGAACTGGCCGGTCTGTAGTTCGCGCGCCGCCTCGTTCAGCTCCTCCGGGCGATTCATCACGATCGGGCCGTACCACGCGACCGGCTCGCCGATCGGCCGCCCCGTGACGAACAGGAACCGAAGCGGCTCGTCTCCGGCGGCGATCCGCACGCGCTCGCCGGGTCCGTACAGGAGCGTCTCGCCCGGCGAGGCCCGGGGACCCGGGGCCGCGTCGAACGAGCCGGACCCGCTCACCACCTGAGAGAAGGCGGTGTGACTGCGCGGGGTGGGGAGCTCGATCGACTCGTGGGCCGGCAGGTCGATGTCGAGGTACGTGGGATCGACGGAAAGGCCGCGGACCGGTCCGACGACGCGGTCGAACGTTCCCGCGATCACCCGAACCTTGCCACCGTGCTCCAACGGAACGATTGGGAGGTCGGCGCCCGATAGCCCCCGGTACGCCGGGACCGCCATCTTCTCCTTCGCGGGGAGATTGACCCACAGCTGGAAACCGGAGAGCCGTCCCTCCGAGCGCTGAGGCATCTCCTGGTGGATGATCCCGCTACCGGCGGTCATCCACTGGACGTCGCCCGGGCCGATCGTGCCGGAGTTCCCCAGCGTGTCGCCGTGGGCGACCTCGCCCTCGAGCATGTACGTGACCGTTTCGATCCCCCGGTGCGGGTGCCACGGAAAGCCCGCGAGGTAGTCCTCCGGGTTCGAGGAGCCGAAGTTGTCCAGCAGAAGGTACGGGTCGAACAGCGGGACCTGGCGGTTACCGAACATCCGCCGGAGACGGACTCCGGCCCCCTCCATCGTCTCGGTTCCGGGGAAGCGTTGGGCGATCGAGCGGAGAAGAGCGGTCATGACGATGTCACCTACTCGCTAGGTGGGGAGGAGTCGTATAAGCGTGAGCGCACCCTCACACCACCCATGCCGGGGGTCCTCTCCGGCCCCAGCTCCGGGTCACTCGACCTTCATGTACTTGCGGCCCACCAAGGTGCCCGCGAGCACCAGGAGTCCGGCAAAGATCGCAACGTAGCCGAGGTAGAGCCAGTCAAAGGTGCCGCTGACGACAACCCCGCGCCCCAAGAGGGCGGTGTAGGTCACCGGGTTCCAGTTGGCGATCGTAGCCATCCAGGCCGGGAAGTTCGCCGTCGGGAAAAGCGCCCCGCTCGCGAACATCAGGGGCATCATGATGAAGTTCGAGATGACCCCCGGGGTCTGCCAGTCGGTGCTCGAGGCGGTCACCGCGAGGAACAGGCTTGAGAACCCGAGCGCGAGGAAGATCAGCGCGAGGACGAAGCCGGCCCACATGAGGGGGGTCCCGTCCAGTTGAACGCCGAACGCAAGGGCGGCGACGACCATTACCGGGATCTGGACGAGCCCCCGCGTCGCGGAGCCGAGGGCCTTCGCCAGGAACACCGTGGACTTGGACGTGGGTGTGAGCAAAATCCGTTTCATGTAGCCAAACCGCTTGTCTTGGATCGTGCTCATCGCGCCAAACATCCCGACGCTCAGCATCGACGTCGACAGGACCCCCGGGAGCAGGAATTGGGTGTAGCTCGAGATGGTGATGTGCAGCAGCTTTTCGAGCTCGGCGAGCGGAACGTTCGCGAAGCTCGAGCCGAAGAAGGCGAGCCACATGAACGGCTGAACGACGGTGATCACGAGGACCCAAGGGTTTCGGAAGGTCCGCAGGAGCTCCCGGGAGTACAGACCGGTGAACTGGCTCATCTGACCGATCCGATGGAACTCGGAGGTCGGCGGGGCGACGACGTTCGGAGTGGGGAGCGCGACGCCGTGCTCGGTCTCGGCGCTCATCCGCGGGCCCTCCGGACGTTGGCGTAGAACTTGCGATAGTCCTGGACCTCGGCGCCCGCTTGGTCGATCCGCTTGCCCGTCAACTGCATGAAGACGGACTCAAGGCTCGGCTTCTCGACGTTGATCTTGTGGATCAGGTCCGGCTTCACGTGATCGAAGAGGCTGGGGAGGAACTCCTCCGAGCGGTCGACCTTGAGAATCCACGTCCGACCCTGGGCTCGTACCTCGCGGACGCCGGGGATCGCGAGTAGTCGCGTCTCGTTGACCGGTTCGCCGGTCTCCAGCTCGATGTAGTCGCCCTGGACCCGGGCCTTGAGGTCATTGGGCGAGCCCATCGCGGCGATCTTGCCTTGGTCGAGGATCGCCACCTGGCTGCAGAGCGCGTCGGCCTCCTCGATGTAATGGCTCGTGAGGAAGATCGTGATCCCGTACTCCCGATTCACGCCGGTGATGAGCTCCCAGAGCATTCGGCGCGTTCCGGGATCGAGGCCGATCGTCGGCTCGTCCATGAAGATGATCTGGGGTTCGTGCAGGAGGGCGAGCGCAATCTCGAGCTTCTTGCGCATCCCGGTCGAGTACGTGCCCACCTTGTTGTCCTTGAACGCGGAGAGCGCGAAGTAATCGAGAAGCTGCTTGGCCCGGCCCTTCCATTCGGAGACCCGCTGGAACTTCGCCTGGAGCCAGAGGTTCTCCCAGCCCGAGAAGTCGTCGTCGAGAATCACCTCGGCGGCGACCCAGCCGATCCGCTGCTTGACCTCCATCGGGTACTTGCGGACATCGAATCCTGCCACCTGGGCGTTTCCCCCGGTCAAGTCCGAGAGTCCGGTAAGGACCTTGATGATGGTTGTCTTCCCGGCGCCGTTCGGGCCGACCAGGCCGAAGATCCCTCCGCTGGGAACGCGGAAGGAGACGTGATCGACCGCGGTCATCGAGCCGTAGGCCTTCGTGATGCCGTTCGCGACGATGGCGTCTTCAGTCACGAGAACCTCGATGGCCCTTTGGCGGACCGAGCCGTGCGAGCCCTTGTCGAAGCTCCGTGCGGGCTCGCGCCAGCGTTCGAGCTCGGGCCCGAGCGTCCGGAATCGAGTCCGGCGACCGATACATTTCTTCGAAGCCGCGGATCGAGTGGTGAAGTTGGTCCAGCATGATGGCAGCCCGGTCCGAGGGCTCGACCATGTCCAAGATCAGGTTGCGAAGCTCGGCGAATCGGCTGCCCCGCTCCCGGATGCGATTGCGCAGGTCGTTGAGGCGCGCGGCTCCGCGGGCGGTCAAGATGTACACCTTTCGCCCGTCCTGACGACCGATCCGCGCCTCCCCCCTCGAGACGAGCCCTCTCAGGCTCGGGTAGATCGCGCCCGCGCCCGGTCTCCATGCGCCCCGCGTGAGGTCTTCAATGCGCTGAGCAAGCTCCCCTCCATATATCGGGGCCCGACTCATCATGGCGAGCGCGTAGGTGCCGACCAAGCCACCGGGCCACCGACGATGCGGGGGGCGTTGTGACGTCACAAGAGTCGATACCTAGTTGCGATATATATATCGGTATCGTAATCTATAACCGAGCAGAGACCTCGACGGGTTCGGGCGCGGTTTCCGACCCCTGCCGGCCCATCGGAAGAAAGATATTCCACGTCTGCCCCCCCTCTCCCGTCCGAATGGCAGCCGTTCGATACTGTCCCAACTGTGGGCGACCCGTAGATGCCAACGCGGCGTATTGCCCGGCATGCGGTCGGGCAATGCCACCGGCCGGCGCCCCGCCGCCGTACCCGCCCTCGGGCTCCCCGTCCCTTCCGCCGGCATCTTCGGCCCCCTCTTGGGCCGCCGGCGGCGGGGCGGCAACGGGCAATCCTCCCCAGTACCCCGGAATGGGTGGCGCCGCTCCGTCGACCGAGCCGTGGGGGCCCGTAGACGCCGGATCGATGCGGTGGATTCTCTTGGCCGCGATCCTGGGATTCGTCGCGTACGCAGTTACGATCGCTCTCCCCGCCATCATGGGCATTGCTCTTTCGAACCTGAATACCACGGGCCTGCACGCTTTCTCGACCACGGTCGTCAGTGCGCTGATCGCCGTCGCGGCGGTTGCGGGGGCCTTCTCCGCCCTGCAGTACTTCCTGTACGGGCGCGCGTTCGCCGCGCTCGCGCCGAACGATCGGCGGTTCCGCACCCCCGCCCGCCTCAGTTGGGTCGCAATCGCCGGCGTGATCATCGCAATCGGGGCCGTCGCCTGGGTCCTCTATCTCTTCGGCGGCATCGTATCCTGCGCGGCCGGCGTGGTTCCCATACCGTCGTCGTGCATCAGCCCCTACACGGGGAGGTTGATCGGAGCCGCCGGTATCGCCCTGCTCGGCGCCCTCCTCGCGTTGATCGGCCTGATCGGGATCTGGCTCGGCCTATGGAGGTTGGGGACTCGGTACGACGCGGTCCTGTTCAAGGTGGGAATGGTTCTCTCGATCTTCCCGTACATCAACCTGGTCGGCTACATCCTGATCATCATCGCCGCGTGGGGGGTTCGCCAGCGTGCGATGGCACGGTCAGCCCCCGGGGCGGCGTAGGGTCCCGCGAGCGCGATTCGGAAGGTCCTTAGGCGAGCACGCCCCTCGCCGCCCTTGCGATGCCGTACGTGGAGTACGATGAGATAGAGGCGATCTGCCCCCAGTGCGGCCGCGTCTTCCGCTCCGAGGAGACTCTCGCGCTGCATCGGGAAGAAGCCCACTCCGGTCTCGAGGAGACCCCGTCTTCCCCCAAGCGCCCGACCCAGCGAACTGCGACCTAGCGTCTCGGGGACGCCTCAATCTCGCCGGACTTGGGATCGGCGACGAGGGAGACAGCGCCGGCCTTGAGCCAGGTACGAGGAGTAGACCAATCGGCGCCGATCGTCCTTCTCGGCTAGCAACTACCAGTTCCTTTCGGAGACCTCGTTTTTACGAGCCGAAGCGACATGTGGTCCAACGTGGTTCTACCCCACCTTCTGGGAACGTCCCGGAGAGAACCGATCCCCCTTCCTCCGGGGACTGCGCGAACCCACACCATCTCATCCGGTTCATGGCCCGGGCTTGACCCGCTCGACCGACGGTGAGGTCGCATACGCCATCTCCAAGAGAGCCTTTATCTTCCGAGCGGCTCAAACCGGGTTGACCTCGGGCTTAGATGATAGGGTCCCACCTGCACGTTACGGAAACCCGATGACCGAGATCGATCTGTACAGAGTAGTGGCTCGGCCCGGCCAACTGCCGACCTCGCCGCCGAGAGGTGCGTAGGATGACGATCGACAACATCTCTCTGATCGTCGACCTTCTGATCCTCGCTGCCGTGACCGTCTTCTAACGGGGTTTTACGTCTGGTTCAACTTCCGACGCAAGGATCTCGACCGCGCCGCGACCGGACTTAGAGGGGGCGCGTTCGTGTTGATCGTGCTCGCGGTCGTCGCGGGAGTCGTAGCTCTATGGGGAGAACTCACCTTTCCCCTCTTTGGGTCGTACAACGTTTTCTTCTTCGATCCGCTCACGCTGTTCGCGCTGCTGATCGGAGCGTTCGGCCTCACGGTCTGGTTCCGGTTGCCGACCAGCTTCGTAGGAGTGTTCGGGGTCGTCGTGGGTTGCGGCATCATGCTCTACGGCGTCCGGGCCTATCAGCTGGGCCTGACGTCCGACCCGCTCGAGACGTTGCTGCTTTACCTCGCGTTCGGGGCCCTGGCCATCGGCTCGATCGTCCCGACGCTGTTCGTCGACTGGTTCATCGTAGGACCGAAGTTTCCCAACGTCCAGCCGATCGCTTCGACCGAGACCCCCGAGTACCCCCGCATGTGGACGGCTCTTCTGGGCGCGTTCATGGCGCTGACGTTCCTCGCCGGTCTGGCAGCGATGCTCTACGCGTTCAGCATCGTCTGGGCCCACCTCGCCTAGATGGGCCCGGGCACCGCGACCCCGTAACTAGCGTCGCCCGACGCGTGAGGCTCAGCCGCGGTCCCGCTTCCCGTGCGCGCCCCAAGGACAGGAAAGGCAGGGTCCCGCCGACCCTCCGCCGTGGGACGATCGTGGGTCGATGGGAAGTGAAGTGACCGTTCACGTCCGGCGGAACGCCGAGGAAGACTCCTCCGGGCCCGGCTCCTAAGCCAACTCGACCCGATCCGCAGCGACAATCCCTCGCGGTCGACGGCACATGCACCTCCGAGCCCGCTCATGAAGAGTTTGTCGAATTTCGGCCCATCCGTCCCGGGAATCCCTCGGTCCAAGGGCTCCCAATTTCAAGGGCCGGGATCGAACGACGCGCCGGCAGCGCGAACCCTCCAAGTCCCGGGACCTCGGCCCAGGATCTTCACCTCGAAGCCGCGGCGAGCGACGATCCACGACCGAGAGCGCGCGGGAGGCCCGCATGCAATCCGACCCTCCATGGTCCGTCGTGTTGGTCGCGGATCCCTGGTCTCCTCTACGATCTGACCCGAAGTCGCTCGCTCGGGAGCGATGCGGACTGGACCAGTCCCGGCAACCCTCGGCGGGGGGTTAGGCGTCGGAGAACGGGTCGGACTCCGACCGCCTCTCGTCGCGGCTCACCAACGGGGGTGGCCGCCGCGTCCTCGGCTCGTGGTGGGGTCGGACGCCCAGGGCGGCCAGCAGGTCTTCCCGGGTCACGATCCCCACGAGGCTCCCTCCGGAGTCGACTACCGGCACACGGTTGATCGAACGCTCGCGCATTAGCCGGGCCACATCGGAGATCGGTGCGTCCTCGCGAAGAGTGATCGCCGGATGGGTCATCGCATCCCGGACCCGGGCGTTATGCAGGCGGTTCCGGCAGACCTCGAGGATGCCCTCTCCTCCGGGGGGAGCGGACTCGAGCAGGAGATCGAGAATCCCCCGGGGGGAAGCCACTCCCGCGGCCAACTGGAGATCCCGTGCGATGTCCTTCTCGCTGATCACACCCACGACCCGCTGAACCTCGTCGACCACGGGCAGGCCCGAAACGTGGAACTGCCGAAGGGTTCGCGCCACCTCGTCTAGGCGCGCGTTGGGCCGGGTCGTCATCACGGGACGCGTCATCACACCCGAGACCGTGGAGGGTGTTACCATAGAGACCTCTGAAGCAATCAGGAAACCGCGGAAAGATAAGGACGGAGTCGAATTCGTTCGACCTATCGAGGGACGTCAGCCCGGGCACGTCAGATGCGATTAACCGAGCCTTCAAGAGCGCGGGCTCAACTTTCGCGCTCGTGAGCGACTCATCGACCGCGTCCTCCGAGTCACGTGTCCCCGCGAAAGGTTCCCGCATTCGTTCCGCGTTCCACCTCCCCTCCCGACCGACGGTCCTGAAGGCGGCGACCGTCGCGTCGACTCCCTCGGATACGATCGAGATCGTTCGCGAGCTAATCGACGAACTCCAGCACGAGCGCCAGGACATCTTGGAACCGTTGCTGCGTCGGATGTCCGCGCTTGGTCAGAGCCTGAGCGCGGGAAGGCCTGTTCCGGCCGAAATCCTGCGCTCGGGCCTCACGATCTGGCAGAAGTACGTCGACCGGATGCTCGACGTTCACGTGAGCCAGTTCACCGTGGCCCGCTCCTCGATATCGCACACGCAAGAGTGCCGCTTGTCCCTCGCGCAACTGGAGGACGAGCCGGGGCAAAGCGCCGGCCGGGTCAACGAGATCCAGACTCTTCTCGGCGGCTACGCGCTCCGACCGCAGTCCTACATCCGGCTTCTTGGCAACGTTCTCGTGGGGCTGTCCACGTCCGAGCTGGCGTGGGCCGGATTCGAGTGGGATTTCGCGAACACCTGTCTTCCCATGCACCTCTCCAGTGCCGCGGTCGCGAAATGGCGGAGCGCACTCGAGGCGACCGAGGCCCAGACCGGGGAGCTGCGGGCGCTCCTCCAGGCGTTCCTCGACGGCTCGAAGCAGTACGCCTGGCCCGAATGGCCCTCTCAGTAACGGACCCGAACCGCGTCGCGGCGCGCTCAGGTAGCCCCGATAGGCTCCCCGTGCTCGTCGACCGTGATCCGGGTGGCCCGGGGGTCGGTGGGCAGTCCGGGCATGGTCTGGATCTCGCCGAGCAGCGCGACCGTGTACCCGGCCCCACTGGCCGGGACCCACCTGCGAACATGCACCCGGTAACCGCGAGGGCGTCCCAAACGATGCGGATCGTCGCTCAGCGAGAGCGGCGTCTTGGCCACGCATACCGGTCCGTGATCCGTCTCTAGAGCCGAGGGGTCCTCCAGCTCGCGTCTTGCCTCGGGAGATAGGTCGACCCCGTCTCCGGCGTAGCATGTCCGCACGATCGTGTCGACCTGTTCCGGTAGTGGCTGCGCCCCACTAACGATCGGTCGTACCGTCTGGCCACGGGACAGCGCCGTCAAGGTCGCTTCCGCGACTCCCTCCATCCCGGCACCCCCGTTCAAAAATCCGGTCCCTTCCTCGATGGCGACCGAAACTCCGGCGCAGAACGAGCGCACCATCGCTATCTCGCGGGGATCGTCGTTCGCGAAGCGGTTGAGCGCAATCACCGGGTCCATTCCGAAGGATCGAAGGTTCCGAATATGCTGGTCGAGGTTCTCCAGACCCGCGTCGAGCGAACCGGCTCCGACCGCTCCCGGCGCGTGCCCGTGCAGCGCCGGGAGGCTGCTGACCAGCACCGCCGCCGAAGGGAACGCACCGGTTTGCGGAGCGACGATGTCCACGAACTTTTCCCCACCGAGGTCGGATCCGAATCCGGCTTCGATGACCACCACGTCGGCCAGTCGACGAGCGAGCTCGATCGAGGCGAGCGTCGTGGTGCCGTAGGAGAGGTTACCGAACGGGCCCCCGTGAACGAGCACGGGACTCCCTTCGGAGGTCTGGAGGAGATTGGGCCATCGGGCACGCCGCAAGATGGCCGCCATCGAGCCTCCGGCCGAGAGGTCCCCGGCGCGAACGACACGACCGGTGCGATCGAGACCGACCCGGATCCGTTCCAAGCGGGACTTGAGGTCGGCGGCATCGCGCGCGAGTCCCAGGATCGCCATGATCTCGGAGGCGGCCGTGACCACGAACGAGGACCGGCGCACCGGCCCGTTGCCGGGCCCGGCTCCGACCTCGATGTCCCGAAGGGCCCGGTCCTCTACGTCGAGGGCGCGCGGCCATGCGATCGTCGCCGGATCGATGCCCAGCGGGTTGCCGTGATGGAGGTGGTTGTCGATGAGGGCCGCGAGAAGATTGTGCGCGTTCGTGACGGCGTCGATGTCCCCGGTGAGCCCAAGGTTCACTTCGTCCTGAGGTTCGACGGTCGCTCGGCCTCCTCCCGCGCCGCCACCCTTGATCCCGAACACCGGGCCGAGAGACGGTTGACGGAGAAGAGCGATCGCGCGAATGCCCCGTCGCGTGAGCCCTTCGACGAGCCCCAACGTGGTCACCGTCTTTCCGACGCCTTCGTGGCCCGGTGTCATTCCGGTGACTAAGACGATGCGCCCGTTCGAACGACCGGCCTGCCGTGACTCGGCGGCCGGGTCGACCTTCGCGATCGAGCGACCATACGGGATCCATGACCCCTCGGGGATTCCTAGCGACTCGGCCACCTCATGGATCGGCTTGAGCGCCATCGAGACCGAGAGGCGGTGGCGGCCTGTTAAGCACTCAGTCAATCCTTCCCAACCCGTCTTCTATGGGAGAGGGGTGGTCCCGGCGAGAACGATGACCGCCACCGGATCTCGGTTGGCACTGCTCGAGTGCCGCGCGTGTGGTATGACCCTCTCCGCAGACTCGGTCCAGACCGTCTGTCCGACCTGCTCTGGGCCGCTCTTCGCGACGTACGACCTCGCCCATTGGGAGGCTCACACCTGGAGAGAGGCACTGGCCCAGCGCGCTGCCACGCTGTGGCGGTACCGCGAGCTGCTGCCCGTTAAGGACGATCGATCGATCGTCACGCTTGGCGAAGGGTTCACTCCCGTGATCGAGCTCGGCACGGTTCCCAGTGCGGACGGGCTTGAGGTATGGCTGAAGGACGACGGCCTGCTCCCCACGGGTTCGTTCAAGATCCGGGGAATGAGCGTGGCCGTCTCCCGCGCCGGGGAGCTGGGCGTTCGCCAGTTCTTCGTTCCGAGCGCCGGCAACGCCGGTGTCGCGCTGGCCGCCTGCTCCGCACGGGCCGGCGCGACCGCACGGATCTACTTGCCTACCGGAACGCCCGCCGTGATGGAATCGGCCTGCCGGCTCTACGGCGCCGAAGTGGTGCGGGAGGGCGCGACCATACGAGAGGCGGGGATCGCCGCCCGCACCGCGGAAGCAGCGACCGGGGCGCTCGACATGTCCACGCTTCGCGAACCGTTCCGGGCCGAGGGAAAGAAGACGATGGGCCTCGAGATCTGGGAGGAGATGGCGCCCGATCGTATGCCGGATGCGATCCTGTATCCCACCGGCGGCGGCACGGGGGTCATTGGGATGTT
Organism: Thermoplasmata archaeon; assembly: GCA_021826685.1. GTDB lineage: Archaea > Thermoplasmatota > Thermoplasmata > Lutacidiplasmatales > UBA184 > Lutacidiplasma. Next base: position 1,438 of record JAKAYT010000013.1, on the reverse strand, counting down.
CCGCGCGTTTCTCCAGCTCATTGAGCTGGGCCTGCTCGACCGGATGCCCCGGCTCTACTCCGTTCAACCCGACGGATGTGCTCCTATCGTCCGCGCGCTGGACGAGGGAGACGCCCGAGCTCGACCGTGGAACGATGCCCAGACCGTAGCCCCCGGGCTGCTCGTGCCCGCACCTTTCGGATCCGAGCGGGTCCTCGAGGCTCTGCGGGAGAGCCGAGGCGGAGGGATCACGGTCTCCGATGCATCGATCCTTGACGCGGTCCGAGATCTCGGGAAGCGGCACGGTGTTTCCGCCTCTCCGGAAGGCGCAGCGCCGTACGCCGCGCTCGCACCGCTTCTGGCCCGCGGTGCGTTGCGTCCGGGCGAGCGGGTTCTCCTCTACAACACGGGTTCAGGAATCCCGTTTCTCGCGGCTGAGAATCCGGGCACGGGACCCGGATCGCGGTAGGCCGTCGGCACCCTCCCGGGCGCAGAACGCGACCCAACCCCGATAGTGGATAAGGAGGCCCTATGAGCGCACGCTCTCGATAGCTCAGAGCTCCAGCACAAGCCGACCCGGGCCATTACTATCTTGGCCCGCATGCGCCGCCTATCGTTCCACGTCCTCTATCACGCTCTCCCTCCCCACCCGATTCTCTCCGACACAACGATTTCCAAAGGGTCGCCCATCGAACATGCCGGGAATCCCCGCGCCTCCGAGAAGATCCCGGGTCCGAAAGAGGCGACTCTTCTGACCGTCGATTTGGGGGAGGGGGGCAGTCTACTCGGACGGTACAGTGGGCGCGGTGGCCGCGGGCGCGGCGAGCTCCTGTTGGAACTCTTCCTGTTTGGACGATACCTCAAGGCTCAGCTGCTTCGTTTCCGGGATCAGCACAAACGTTACGATCACTCCCGCCAGAGCGATCAGGGCGAGGAAGAGCATCATGCCGGACGGGCTCCAAATCGCGACGAGGGCCGCAAAGAACAGCGTGCCGATGGCGGCCCCGGTTTTTCCAGCTCCCGCCGCAATTCCATGGCCGGTCGTTCGATACTGGGTTGGAAAGACCTCCGTCGGCACGACGAACGTCGTGGTGTTGGGGCCCATGTTCCCGAACAGGAACGTGAGGCCGTAAATTGCGACGAACGGCGCGCCGAGTGCCACTAGGGACGGGACGAATCCCAGAACCGCGAAGGCGAGGGCCATGAACCCGAAGCCGACGAGCTGGAGCGTGCGACGACCCACCCGATCGATCAGCGCTACCGCGATCCAGTATCCCGGGACGGTGAAGATCACTGTGATGAGGGCCGTGTATTCCTCGGCGGTCGTCAAGTGTTGGATCGCGGTGAGATGCGGCGCGTAGGCCAGGCTCAACGAACTGATGAGCGTGGGAGTGTAGATGCTCGTTCCGTAGAACGAGATATCGAACAGGAACCATGCGAACGCAGTCCCTAGAACGAG
>JAKAYT010000042.1 GCA_021826685.1 Thermoplasmata archaeon | reverse complement strand
TCGGGCTCTATGCGGAGGGATCGGCGGTGCTGATCGACGGACGACCCGTGCCGCACGACCGGCCCATCGCGGGGCTCCACCGACTTCAGATCGTTCCAACGTTCAGTGGCGGCTGACGGCCACTCGGGGAAGGCTCGACCGAAATGCTTATGTATGTTCCGAAAGTGCTTTATACGAGTTGTCGACCGTACGGGGCCGCACGACGACCGCCCGAGAGATTGGCACGGTCCTCGCCGTAACTCCCACCGGAGCGCTTACCGTTCGATCCGCCGATTCTTCGGTGGCTCCGGAGGGGACGATCGTCTCCGACCCTCGCGGCCGGTTCCGCGGGCGCGTCGTTCGGGTCTTCGGTCCCGTCGAGCGCCCGTACCTGAGCATTCGACCTCGTCGGCCGGTGTCGGCCGAGGAAGGGTTGGCGCTGCTCGGCCGTCGGCTCATCCGCGAGGGCGCGGATCGCGAGGCTCCATGAGCACGGCGGACCCCCGCGAAACCCCCGCCCCGCGCAAGGATCGGGCCAACGGCAAGCCCGAAGACCTCGTCGCCGCTACGCGTTGTACCAACTGCGGTTCCACGCACTTGACCCGGGACTACGAGCGGGCCGAGGTCGTCTGCGACGAGTGCGGCCTCGTGCTCGAGGAGTCGATGATCGACCAGGGGCCGGAGTGGCGCTCCTTCGACCACGAGCAAGGAGAGAAACGCGCGCGGACCGGGGCCCCTACCACCCTCACGATGCACGACAAGGGGCTGACGACCGAGATCGGATGGCGCAACCGCGACCCGTTCGGGAAGTCGATCCCGACGCGCAACCGGGCGCAGCTCTACCGACTGAGGAAGTGGCAGCGGCGCATCCGGGTGTCCAGTGCGACCGAACGCAACCTGTCATTCGCCCTCGCCGAGCTCGACCGCATCGCGTCCGGTCTCGGGTTGCCACGCAACGTGCGTGAGACCGCGGCGATCATCTACCGCAAGGCGGTCAATCGAAACCTGATCCGGGGCCGGTCGATCGAGGGAGTGGTTGCGGCGTCCCTTTACGGAAGCTGCCGACAGTGCAACGTGCCCCGGACACTGGACGAAATCGCCTCGAAGTCGCACATCGCCCGTAAGGAGATCGGGCGGACCTACCGGTTCATGACTCGGGAGCTCCAGCTCAAACTGCTTCCCACCAAGCCACAGGACTACATCCAGCGTTTCTGTTCCGAGCTCAAGTTGAAGGGGGAGATTCAGACCCGCGCCAACGAGATCCTCAAGCTCGCAACGGAGCACGAGTTGACGAGCGGCCGCGGCCCCACCGGGGTCGCTGCCGCCGCAATCTATATCGCGAGCGTCCAAGCCGGCGAGCGTCGTACCCAGCGCGACGTTGCCGAGGTCGCGGGCGTCACCGAGGTCACGATCCGCAATCGCTACAAGGAGCTCACCGACAAGCTCCAACTCCGCGTCATGCTCTAACCGTCAGCCTCTTGGCCCCGCGCGCCCCGGCGCGGGCGTGCCCGGCCGACTGCGCGTAGCGATTCTCGTTTCCGGCGAAGGAACCACGCTGGAGGGGTTGGTAACTCGATGGAAAGCCACCGACGCCCCAATAGAGGTGGCCCTCGTGCTGGCCGATCGCCCGGGGATCGGAGCACTCGATCGCGCCCGCCGGCTCGCCCTTCCGGTCGAGCTCGTCGATCGTCGGTCGCTCGCCCCGGCCGAATTCGCTCGCGTCCTGACCGATCGACTTCGTGCGCACGGAGCCGAACTCGTGATCCTGGCCGGGTTCCTCTCGATTCTGCCGCCGTCCTGGGTGGAAACGTGGAAAGGCCGGGCGCTGAACGTCCACCCCTCGCTTCTGCCCCGATACGGGGGCAAGGGGATGCACGGGGCCAAAGTCCACGAAGCGGTCCTCGCGGCCGGCGAGAGGGAGACGGGCGTGACCGTGCACCTAGTGACGGGGGATGTCGATGCGGGACCGACGCTCGAGCAACGGCGCATGACCGTCGAGGCGCAGGATACGCCCGAGACCCTGCGCGCACGGCTCGCGCCGCTCGAGCTGGAAGCGTTGGACTCCGTAGTCCGTCGCTTCGCGCGAGGAGACCTCCGGCTCCCTTACCGCTGAGAGCCCAATCGTCGCCGAGTCGCCGTTGCCCGTGGGCGGTTCTCCGTCTCCTCGGGAGCCATCAGCTCCGCGATCGGAACGGAACGGGGCGGGGGGGGATCCCGCACGCGGTGCCGGGTGGTCTTGATCGGGAAGAGCACCCCCTCCTTCGCCGCATGCAGGACCTCTTCCTTCGTGATCGGAGGTCCCGTGCTCCATCGGTCGAGGGTCACCGATGGGTCATCTCGATACTCGAAGAGGTACGCCGGGATCCGGCGCGCCCCGAGCCGCTTCGCCGCATGGTAGCGATGATGGCCGTTAAGGATCGTGCGCGTCGCGCGATCGACCCATATCGGGTCCACGAACACTTTGCGGTCCGACATCTCTTGTACCAGTTTCTTGATCATTCGCTCGTCGGCTCGCTCGTGCGCCCGCAGTTCACGAATCGGAACGAGGGCAAACTTTGGCTTCCGTCTCATCCCGCCCGGCCTCCGGTGCAGAGCGCCCCGTCCGCGCGCCGAAGGTCCTTCCGGGTCACTCTTCGGCGGTGGCGCGAGATCCAGAGCGAGTGGCCCAGGTATGTCCCGAGATCGGGTCCCCGCGCGGTCCCGGGGCGAGGGAGATCCTCGCCTAGAACGCCGAATACGCTCTCCTCCGGTCGATCGACCGGCGGCCCGCCGACCGTTAGATTAAGGGGGTGGGAGGACGGCATCCCTCGAAACCTTTGTCTCGCGGGCATGGGCTCGGCGAGTATGTGAGCGCGTCGGATGTTGGTCTCGAATGATTTCGGCGACGACGCTAATCGCAATCTCGCTCGGTGACTCGGCGCCGATATCGATCCCTATCGGGGAGCGGACCCGGCCGATCGCGGCCCGGTCGACACCCGCTTCCCGCAATCGCGCGAACAGGTGTTCGCGCTTCGCCGCGCTCGCAATCAATCCGATCGTTCCGGGGAACTGGTCGATCGACGCTCGAAGTACCTCGAGATCCTTCGACGCGTCGTAGCCGAGCACGTAGAGGTGGGAGAACGACGCCGGTCGCAGGGCGTCCCAGATCCGGCTCGGCTCGACTACGACCCGCTGCTCGGCACGGGGGAAGCGGTCGTCGCCGACCCACTCCGGCCGATCGTCCGCGACGCTGAACGTGTACTCGAGCTCGGGGAGCACGGTTGCGATCGCATGCGCGACGTGGCCGCCTCCCCACAGGAGAATATGGGGGCGAGCGGGAACGAACTCGATTGCGATGTCGACGCTACCGCCGCACAAGCTGGGCAGCCCGCCGGGCTCCCAGGCTCGAAGATCGAAGTGATGGAGGTCGCCGGCGCGGCGCTCGATCGCCGCGCGCCCGAGGGACTTTACCTCCTCTTCGAGGGCCGCTCCTCCCACGGTGCCAACGGTGGTTCCGTCGGTGCGTATGATCATCGAGGCACCGAGCCTTCCCGGGGTCGAACCCGAGGTCCGGACGACCGTGGCCCGGGCGAACGGCTCGTGCGCTTCCATAAGGCGGAGAGCCTCTTGGGTCAGTCGTCGGTCCATCGTTCCTCTCGAGCGCTCGCTCGGGCGTACGCCTCGGGGGTGTCGATCGCCTCAACCACGCCGGGATCATCCACCGGGACCCGGATCGTGCGCGCGCGGAATTTGTCGCGAACGTTTCGTAAGGGATCCGCAGGCCCGAGAGCATGGATCGAGGGCCGGGCCCTCCGAGAAAACACGATTGGGTGTCCGTCGCGTCCGTCGAACGTCGGAATGATCCAATCGGACATCGGGTCGATCGCTCTCGCTTCGACCAGGGCTCGAAGGGTCTTAGCGTGTGCAAAGGGATGGTCCACGGGCCACAGAAGCACGTCGCGGCCCCGGGGAATTGCGGCCAGACCCTCGTCGATCGACGCGCTCCGTCCCAGTGCGCAGCGGTCCGAAGGGCGGACCACGACCGGAAGCCCCGCCACCGCCTCCACGATGTCGATGGATTGAGGTCGGACGACGAGAACGATCGGGGAGAGCGATTGCGCGATAGCGACCTCCGCCATTCGGCGTACCGCCGGCCCCCCGCGCACGCTCAGGAGAGCTTTGGCGGCTCCTCCGAACCGCTGCGAGCGGCCCCCGCTCAGTAGGAGCGCCGCCGGATATTCGGCCGCGCGAGCAACAGTTTCGGGGCTCATTTTCTATCGGAGCGAGCGGGGACCCTTATATAGACCGACCGAGTGGGCGACCGCCTCATGACCCACCCTCGGGACGTTCCTCCGGCGGCTCTCCTTCCCCGGCTCGCGAACGAACTCAAGACCCGCCAAGCGGTTAGCCCTCCCCCCTGGGCCTCCTTCGTCAAAACCGGGGTCCACAAGGAGCGGGCGCCGACCTCGCCAGATTGGTGGTACATGCGAAGCGCGTCCGTGCTCCGTAAGATCTACTTGCACGGTCACGTGGGGGTCGCGCGTCTGAGTGCGGATTACGGCGGGAAGCGGGACCGCGGCAGTGCCCCCTATCATGCCCGAACCGGCTCACGCGCGGTGTTGCGAGAGATCGTTCAGCAACTCGAACGATCCGGCCTCGTTCGCCCGTACAAGACCCAGGGACGCGCCGTGACCCCCGAGGGCCTCCAACTCCTCGACACGCTCTCTCGGGACACACTCAAGTCCCTCGTCGACCAGCGGCCCGAACTCGCCAAGTACCTCTAACGGGTTGGACGGGTGGTGGCTATGGCGTACGAAGATGACCCGGAGCTGACCGAGATCCGACGTCGCAAGATCCAAGAGCTCCAGTCGGGCCCAGCCCAAGCATCGGCGCAGAACGCGTACGCGGCGGCCCAACAGGCCGAGATGGATCGTCGGGAAGCCGAGCGGCAGGAAATCCTCCGCCGGGTGCTGACCCCCGAGGCGCGCGAGCGGCTGGGGAGGATTCGGCTCGCCAAGCCCGATGTCGCGAACGCGGTCGAACAGCAAGTCATCGGGCTCGCGGCCAGCGGCCGCCTGACGCGGCCGATCGATGACCCTACGTTGCGCGCGCTTCTCGAGCGCTTGATGCCCGAACGCCGCGAGATCAAGATCACACGTCGCTGAATTCGGAAGGAAGGGGGGAGATCGTTCGTGGCGAACCGTCGCAAGAGCCTCGCGCGCAAGACCCGATTGCTCCGCGCCGTCGCGCAGAACCAGAGGGTTCCGGCGTGGGTCATGCAACGGACCAGTCGAAGGGTCGTGCGCCATCCGAAGCGGCGGACGTGGAAGCGGGGCCATCTCCACCGCTAAGGAGCAACTGTATCGATGGCGCGGACACCGGGTGAGCATGCGGTCGAAGAACTCGAGCGCGAGTACGTCGTGCCGCTGCGGGCGAGCATGCACGCTCCGAGTCGCCGACGCCGGGCCGGGCACGCCCTCGAGACGGTCCGCAGGTTCGTCAGCCGTCACATGAAGGGGCGGATCGAGGACGTCTGGATTGATCCGCGCCTTAACGAGTACATTTGGGAGCGCGGAATCCAGCATGTTCCGCGCCAGGTCCGGGTCCGGGCGATCCGCTTCGAGGATGGCCTGATCGAGGTTGACCTCCTCGACGAAGCGTAGGACCGCGACGGGGGCAGCGAGGCGTGCCCGTCGGTCGTGCCCTCATTGCGGGTAGCCCCTACCTCGGTGTCTACGTTCGGGCCTCCGAAACGCTTTCGATCCTTCCCCCGAACGCTCCTTCGGGACTCGAGCGGCAGGTGCGCGAACTCCTCGGTACCGCCACCGCCCGGGCGACCGTCCAGGGAACGGAAGTCGTGGGCGCGATGATGGCGATGAACTCTCACGGAGCCGTCGTCGCCGAAGGGATCGACCCCGACGAGGAGAACGAGCTACGCTCCGTGGTGCCGGTCACCCGCGTTGCGAGCCGTCTCAACGCAATGGGCAACAATGTCCTCGCGAACGACTCCGGCGCTATCGTTCACCCGGATTTCTCGGACGCAGCGACCCAAGCGATCGGCCGGGCGCTCGGAGTCCCCGCGCACCGAGGGACGATCGCCGGATTGGGGACGGTCGGAATGGCCGGCATCGCGACGAACCGGGGCGTCGTGGTGCATCCCCGGGCGACCCAGAGCGAGACAGAGGAACTCGAGCGCGTCCTGCGGGTACCCGCCCACCGATCGACGGCCAATTTCGGAGTCCCGATCGTCGGCGCGTGCCTGATCGCAAACTCCCGCGGCCTCTTGGTCGGGCTCCCCACTACCCCGGTGGAGATTGTGCACCTACAGGAAGGGTTCCGGATCTTCGAATAGCGAGTCTCCGACGAGGAGGACTGTCTAAGTGCCGCGCTTACGCTTCACGTAGCGTGTAGCGTAGCCGGCGATGCGGTTGGCCACTTTCTTGTAAACCACTTGCATATGGCCATCGACTTGGACGCCGAGGTCGGTCAGTTCGAGGACCTTCTTCTTGTTCTGGGCGAAATCTCCGGTGAAGTCGTTGGGGTAATTGCGCACGAGCTCGACAGCCACGCGCTTGATGTACGTCTGGCGGATGTTGCCCATCTGGGCGGTGCGGACCCTCGAGCCCTTTATAACCGTTGTCCGCCGCCGGTGACGGAGGAGCGCGAGCCGCGAAAGGAAAACGGTTAACGGACGCGTCTCGCTCGCACTGATCCCATGGCCATACCGGAACACACGCACTGCAAGGTCTGCGGCAAAGTCGCCCCTCCCAACGCCGAAACATGCAGCCCCGCGTGCCAGGAGATCCGAGAAGCGCGAATGCGTTCTCGCCGAAACTGGAGCGCTCTCCTCTACATCTTGATCGTCGTTTTTGCCTTCATTCTCCTTATCGAACTTCTGCACTAGCGGGCGAGGCTCCGTGGGCGCGCGACCTCGACGGACGGTACTCGGCGGGACGTTCGATCACTTGCACGCCGGCCACTGGGCGCTCCTTCGCGCCGCGATGCGGGGGGGCGGCGAGGTCGCGATCGGCCTCACGACGGACCGTTACGTATCGACGCATCGCAAACCGGCGCGGGGAGGAATCGAGCCGTACGAGCGACGACGCCACGCCCTCGCTCGCTGGCTAAGAAGAGAGTTCCCTCGCCGACGGTGGAGGATCGTACCACTCGACAACGGCTTCGGCCGCTCCGTCGAACCCGGGTTCGACCGTCTCGTCGTCTCGGTCGAGACCGTCGAGGGAGGAACGCGGGTCAATGCCGAGCGTCGAAGGCGCAAGTTGCCGGCGCTTGAGGTCGAGACCGTTCCGCTGGTACTCGCGGACGATCTCCTACCCGTGAGTTCGCGACGTATTCGCCTCGGCATCATCGATCGGCGCGGCCACCGGCGCGCGCCGATCCGGATCGCCCTCGCAGTGGATCCTCCCACGGACGCCTCGGCGTGGCGCGATGCACTGCGCCGGATCTTCCCGAAGGCCCGGTTCGAGTCTCGGCTCCCCAGGAAGATCCTTCACGAGCGGCCGGCCGAGTTCGGGATCATCGTCCGCGCTCCTACCCCACGGACGGCCGGGTCCCTACGGGTCGTCACACCGACGCGGACATTCGTTCCCCGCCGGCTTCCGTCGGGTGCCCGCCCCTCCGAGGCCGTGGCGGGGATGTGGCGGCGGACCTAGAACGCCCGACACGCCCGTAATGCTTAGGCGGAGTTCGAGCCTCGCGGGGTCGAATGGAGACCTACCTCCGAGTCACGTTCGACAGTGAGGGAGCGACCCCTTCCGAGATCGCCGATAAGCTGCGCTCGCTCGGCTTCCAGCCCACCCAAGGCAACTACGACTTCGTGTATGATTGGAACGGCGGGGCAACCACCGATCAGGTACTGGACCTCTCGGACGAGCTCACCCGGCGGCTGCGCGGCTACGGAGTGCGGTTCGAGATCGAGACGGTCTGACGGTGCCGCCCGCAACACGCCCGAAGGGGACCCCGGTTAGGCTAATGGTCAGAACCGGCGTCGGAGCCCTAGCGTGACGAACTATCCCGTCAAGCCGT
>JAKAYT010000041.1 GCA_021826685.1 Thermoplasmata archaeon | reverse complement strand
GTCGCTATCGTTACTGGAACGACATCCAGCTCGTCCACAACGCGCTCCCCGAGATTGATTTCGCCGACATCGACACCCGCGTCACGATGTTCGGGAAGGAGCTGAAGGCACCGCTGGTCATCACGGGGATGACGGGCGGTTTTCCCGACGCCGCGAAGATCAACGACAACCTCGCGCATGCCGCCTCGGACCTCGGGATCGCGATGGGGGTCGGCAGCGAGCGGGCGGCGATCCTCAAGGGCCAGTACCCCGAGAGCTACTCCTGCGTCGCCCGCCACCCCATTCCCCTCAAGTTCGCGAACATCGGCGCGCCTCAGATCATCCCGCAGGCCGCGGGAGGCACCGTGGTCGGCGTCGAGGAGGCCCGCGGCGCGATGCGCCTCATCGGGGCGGATGTGCTCGCCGTCCATCTCAACTTCCTCCAGGAGATGGTCCAGCCCGAAGGGGACCGGCGCGCGAAGGGCTGCCTCGAGCGCATCGGGGATCTCGCGAAGGCCTTCCCCGTGCTCGCGAAGGAGACCGGGGCGGGCATATCCCAGTCGGTCGCCCAGCGCCTGCTCGAGAAGGGCGTGCGCGGCTTCGACGTGAGCGGGACGGGCGGCACGTCGTTCGCAGCCGTGGAGCACTACCGGGCCCTGAACCAGGGCGCCGAGCGCGAGGCCCGCGTCGGCAAGGTCTACTGGGACTGGGGGATCCCCTCTCCGGCGTCGGTGCGCGAGACGGTGCCGCTGGGGCTCCCGGTCATCGCGAGCGGAGGGATCCGCAGCGGTCTCGACATCGCCCGCGCGCTCGCCCTGGGCGCGACGGCGGCCGGGACCGCCGGGGGGATCCTGCGGGCCGCCTCGGTGAGCTACGAGGCGACCAGGGCCGAGCTCGAGCAGTTCGTCTACGAGCTGCGGGTCGCGATGTTCCTGAGCGGCGCCCGGACGGTGCGCGAGATGCAGAACGTCCCGTACGTCGTCACCGGCGAGACCCGCGCCTGGCTCCGTCGATGAGCGCCGAACCGAGCGGCATCAGTCCGCCCGAACGGATCCACCGCGAGAAGATCGCTCGAGAGCTCTCCTCGGGCCGCGCCGGCGGCCTCCCCTCGAACGTCGATTGGGTCGCGTCGCTTCCCGAGGCCGAGCAGCGACGCTACGATGGGGTCGTTCGCCGCAAGCCCACGCGAACACTTTCGGGGGTTGCGGTCGTGGCGGTGATGACGGCGCCCGCCCGCTGTCCGCATGGCCGCTGCACGTACTGCCCGGGAGGGGTCGAGAACGCGAGCCCCCAGAGCTACACTGGGGAGGAGCCGTCGGCGCTTCGCGGGGCCCAGTTCCACTGGGACGCGCGGGCGATCACCCACCACCGGCTCGAAGCGCTGGAGGCGATCGGACACCCCACGAGCAAAGTGGAGGTCATCGTGATGGGCGGAACGTTCCCCTCTCGGCCGCGCGAGTACCAGGAGTCGGTGTTCCGGGGGATCTACGACGGCCTGAACGGCGCCCCGTCGGCCTCCCTCGGGGAGGCCCAGACGCGCAACGAGGCGGCGGCCCACCGCCTCGTGGGCCTGACCGTCGAGACCCGGCCGGACTGGTGCAACGATCGGGTGCTTCCGTTCCTGCTCGATGCGGGGGTGACCCGCGTCGAGATCGGCGTCGAGTGCCTTGAAGAAAGCGTGCTCGCGAACGTCGGCCGCGCGCACGGGATCGACGACGTGGTCCGGGCGACCGCGGATGCCCGCGCGAACGGGCTCAAGATTTGCTACCACATGATGCTCGGGCTTCCCGGGATGGATCCGGAGCGGGACCTCGCGGGATTCGAGCGGTTGTTCGACGATCCCGGCCTACGCCCGGACATGCTGAAGGTCTACCCGACCCTCGTGATCCCCGGAACGCCCCTCTTCGAGGACTGGAAGGCGGGCCGCTACGCGCCCTACGACACCGACACGGCCGCGGATCTCCTCGCGCGCATCAAGGCCCGCCTCCCGCCCTGGGTACGCGTCCAGCGCATCCAGCGCGACATACCGGCGCGCCTCATCGCTGCCGGAGTGCGGGCCGGCAACCTCCGACAGCTCGCCCACCAGCGCCTCGCCGCCGAGGGACGTCGCTGCCGGTGCCTTCGCTGCCGCGAAGTGGGCCGTAGGGCGCTACCCGATCCGGACCAGCTGCGGCTCCTCGAACGCAGCTACGAGGTCACGGGAGGCTCGGAGCGGTTCCTATCGTGGGAGGACGAATCGACCGATTCGGTCGCCGGATTCCTCCGTCTCCGCCTCCCGACGAGCGAGCGCGAAGGACCGCCGATGATCCGCGAGCTCAAGGTCGTAGGCGCCGAGGTCGCGGTCGGTGAGTCGGCCCGGGACCGGACGCGGTTCCAGCACCGCGGGCTCGGATCCTCCCTGATCGAGCGGGCCGAGGAGATCGCCCGAGGGCAGGGCCATCCGAGGATCCGGGTGATCAGCGCCGTGGGCACCCGGCCGTACTACGCGCGGCACGGGTACGAGCGCGACGGGCCATGGATGGGCAAGCCCCTCGGAACGAAGGGCGTGCCCGCAGAGTACAGGTCCCGAACTTCGTCCTAGGGCTTCTTGGAGGCTTTGCCTCCGAAGTAGCCCGCCAGCACGCCGACGATGATCGCGACGACCACGAGACCCCCGAGCAGCGCGTAGCTCGCGCCCTGGGAGAGTCCGAAGAGCCCGACGGCCGCCGGAGGCGGTGGAGGCGTCTTGGCGAACCCGACCGTCTGGATGGACCCGGCGCCGCGGACGACCACGGTGCCCGAGTGGCCCGAGCTGATCGTGTAACCGGTGACGTTGCCGACGGCGTAGGTGTAGGTGCCGTTCGGCACGATGAACGTCGCGGTGGTCTGGTTCGTCGTGACGGTCGTTCCGCCGAGCGTTACCGACCAGGTCGTTCCCGCCGGAAGACCTCCCTCGGCGATCGCTACGGAATAGGAGACGCCCGAGAACGTCACGGGGATCATGTAGTTCGCGCTGACCGAGATCGTCCCGCTGTTCGGGAACACCGTGTAGCCCGAGATTCCCGCGACCAGGTAGGCGTAGGAGCCGGCCGGGACCGTGAACGTGATCGAGGGGGTTGTGGAGCTCTGCAGCACTCCGTTGAGCGTCGCCGACCACGACGTTCCCGAGGGTAGGCCGGTCTCGGTCAGGGTGACCGTGTAGGTCGGGGGCGCGGTCCCGACCGGGGCGGCGAGGGGGTACCAATCGTAGGTGATGCCGCCGACGGCGCCGGGGTCCGGAATCGCGTACGGCGGAATGGCGCCGTTCACGGCGGTGTGACCGTCGGACCAGTAGTTCCCGATCGGCGAAGTCCCCGCCGGACCGCTCAGGTAGAACACGTCGCTCCCGCTGTCCGCCCATGCTTGGGCGTTCAGGGGGTTGTAGGTCGTTCCCGCTCCGTTGTTGTCGATGAAGTCGTTCGCGTAGACGACATCGTTCGACGTCGTGGGGAAGCGGGACGCTCCCACCGCGCTCCCGAGCTCCACGCCGTAGGTCATGTCGTTGTGGAAGACGCTCTGCGTGATCGTATCGTTGGACGCCGCGTTCTGCGACGGGGAGGCGCAGTATCCGAACGCGAAGAGCGTCACCAGATCGCAGCCCAGTTGGACGCCGACTTGGTCGCCGGTCGAGTGCAGCCCGGAGATGATCGATCCTTGGGTCCCGGCAAACTCAACAGCGGCGATACTGCCGGTGGAGGTCACGTTGGTGACCACCACGCCCACCGACCCGTCGTCCAACACGCCGTACGTGGCGTTGGTGGCGCTCAGGCCCGTGATCCCAACCTGGAAGTTACGGACTCCGAATACCCCGGTGCCGCCGGACGCAACGTCGACGCCGCTGACGCTGACGAACTGGTCGTGGCCGAGCTCGAGGCCAAACGCGCCATTGCTCGCCATCGCCGCGAACGCAGTACCGAAGGAGGGCGCCGCTGCGCTCTGGATGAACGCCGAGTCCAAGATCTCCGCTCCGACCGCGGAGGGGCCGTTGGCGACCAATCCGGTCGCGAGGACACTGGAGTCACCGGACAAGTACGCAACCATCGACCCGTTAGTCGCCGTCCCGCCAATGATGTACACCTCCGTCGAGTTCTGCACGGCCACCGGAGCCGCGCCGCCGGTCGCGGTGGTCGACACGATCTCGACCAGCGTGTCATACTTTGCGACGAGGGCGGAGCCGATCGCTCCCGGACCGCTTCCGGATAGATCGGCTGCGACGACCTGAGTCGAGTTGGATATCTGGTTACCGGTAGAGACCAACACAACCGGGCTCACGGAGTGGGAGATATCGTTCGAATCCGACAGGAACAGGTACGAGCCGAACGACGCGGCGTCGGCCGCGACGTACTCCACGACGGCGGACGTGATTCCCAGGGAGTTGTAGTAGGCATAGGGACCGGGACCGACGAACTCGCCCGCATACACTCCGTAGGAGCCGGTCACCGCATTGATGGAGCCGTAGGAGCCGTGCGAGCTATCGAGGCCGTAGACTCCGAACGTCGAGGAGCCGCTCACAGTCAGTCCGACGACGGACGTACCGTGCGAGCTGACGTCGTCGACCGCGTTCGACCCGGTGCTCGCCGAAACCGTATGGATGCTGGTATCCATCGAATCTCCGACGAAGATGCCGTAACTCGCGGCCGCGATGGAGGCATCGGTCACGGAGGCTCCCGTGTCGTCCCATAGGAAGGCGACCCCTCCCGCGACGGTCGCACCCGGGAAGGCCCGGATGCCGGTCAAGTTCAGGTCGGAGAGCTTCGCATCTTGGCTGTCCCAGACGTTGAATTGCTTCGAGTAGTTCTGCAGGCCCGTGAAGATGACCGGCGGGCTCGGGAAACCCAGAGTATGGTTCTCAACGCTATCGTAGATGTAGGTCGTGCTCGTGTTCGATTGCGAGATATTGTTCACCTGGACCGGCTCCGTCAAGCCCTGGGCCTGGAAGACTACGAACGTCGGGAAACCGAAATCGTTCAGGTGGCGGAAGGTGATGTTCGGATTGACCACCAGGCTCGAGAAGTCGAACGGAGCGGTGCCGCTCCCCGTGACGTTGAGCGCCAGGCTCGCGGCCTGGGCATCGCCGTCCATGTAGAGCGGAGCGTTCAGGCTCGCGGACGCGCTGAGCGTGATGTTGTAGCCCGTGACGGACGAAGTGACCGGACCCGGACCACCGGCGTTAGAACCGTTCAGTTCCGCCGCCTTCGGCGCCCACGACTGGAAGTACCAGCCGTTCGGGAGGACGCTGCCCGCCGCGGCGGGGGGCACCCACGTCGAGAAGCTGCCCGTGCCCGACGCGGTCGGAACGTAACTCAGGTTCGTGAGGCTGACCGTGGGGTCCACGTTCCCTGCGAAGACGAATCCGTAGCCCGGCGTGATCGTCCCGGAGATGTGGATCGCCCCCGGCGCGGCCGAGACGTCCGCCGGCGTGTTCCAGAGCCCGTACAGGAGCGCGGGGCCGGTGTCCTCGTGGACCACGGCATCCGAACTTCCCGTGCCGGTCCAGTACGTGGCGACCCCGGTCGTCGTTTCCCCGGTGTCGTCGCCGAAGTTGAACGCCGACGGGACGTTCTGGTAGCCGGTGTTCGAGCCCGGGTTGGTCGGAGTCGTGTAGTTCGTGTACTCGAGGGACATCGTGCTGTTGATCGTGGAGAAGACGCCGTTCGCCCCGCCGATGCCTCCCGCCAGGGTGAGTTCCGCGTCGTCGTACAGTCCGATGGCGTTGGTCTGGAAGCCGTTGATCGTGAACTGCGGAGGTTGCGCCGGAGGAGTGAGCGGCGCTCCGGGGCTGTTGAAGACCAACTGGTCCAAGGTACCGCCGGAGTGGAACCCGTTCGCGCCGGTGAAGAGGTAGCCGAACGTGAGCAGGTCCTGATTGTTGGAGTTGATGGAGGCGTTGTTGAAGAACGTGAGGGTCATCGGGAAGTTGGACGCACGGATCGGGACCGTGCCCCCGACGCACTGGTAGACGCCTCCGTAGACCGTGAGCATGGCCGTGAGGTTGAAGTCGTTGCAGCCGGAAACGAGCGTTCCCGACGTCGGGATCACGCCCTCATGACTCGCGTTGCTAGCGTAGGTGAAGTTGAAGACGTCCTGAACGAAGTGGATGCCGGTCGAGTTGATGTTCACGACGTTCTGGGTCCAGAACGTCCCGTTGGTCACGCCGGGCAGCTCTACGTTCTGGAGGATCGTATTGAGCTGGATGCCGAACGTGTACGGCGAACCGATGGCACCGAGGGTCTGCTCGCTCGGAGCGACCAGTTCCTGAGAGCCCGGGTTGGTGGCCGCCGGAGGCGTCTCGAACGTGATGGACCCCATGATGCTCGATGCGTTGAGCGCGTACGGACCGTTGGCACCGATGCCGAAGTCCGCGAGCCCCATCGGGGCCGGTTGGGTCGTGTACGAGAGGGCGACCTCGCCGTTGACCACCTTCGCCGGGTGCTCCAACAGCGCGAGGTTCGGGAGGGACACGAGGGGGGTCGAGTCCTTGGCGGGATGCAGAAGGTTCTCGACCCAAGGGACGTTCGCAAGAGAGGGTCTCGCTTGGAGAAGGGCCTGTACTTCGGAAGCGGTTGCCGTGCTGCTCGAAGAGAGGGTAGCTGTCGAGGGGCTGGCGGAGGGTGTGGCGGCGATAGGAGTGGCACCCACAGCCCCCAGAGACGAAGCCGTGGGGGCGACGCCGGCGCCTCCCGGGCCCACCACCGAGAACGAGGGCGATAGCATCACCAGTGTGATCAAGGCGATCAACGGCACGACCCAAAACGCTCGACGCGAGGTCCCGAACTGAGCCATGGTGGGGCATGGCGCGGGGGTTAAAAAATCGCCGACCTCCCTGCCTGCCCCGTCCGTTCCCAAAGAGCGCGCCGCGATTTCGCACCATGCAAGTTGTGCGCGTCAAGCTCCCGCGGTCCATTTCGCGCAACGCTTAAACTCGGACCCGGTTCGGCCGACGCTGGTGCCACCGATGGGCCGAAACATTCGGGTCGAGCCGCTCCGATCGCTGCATATCGAGGACCAGAACGTCGAGTTGGTCGAGCGCAAGGGTCTCGGACACCCCGACTCGATTGCCGATGGGGTCTCGGAGTCGGTGAGCCAGGCCCTGTGCCGCCTGTATCTGGACGAGTTCGGGAAGATCCTGCACCACAACACGGACGAGACCCAGGTCGTCGGGGGCGCGGCCGAGCCCAAGTTCGGCGGTGGGAAGCTCACGAGCCCCATCTACCTCCTCCTCGTCGGCCGCGCGACCACCGAGGTCAACGGCGAGAAACTCCCCTTCCGCCAGATCGCGATCGACGCCGCCCGCAAGTACATCGGGAGCGTGGCGTCGCACCTCGACACGGACAAGGGCCTCGACATCGACTGCCGCATCGGTCAGGGGTCCGTCGACCTGCGCGGCGTCTTCGACCAGAAGGAGATCCTCGCGAACGACACCAGCTTCGGGGTCGGCTTCGCGCCGTACTCCGACACCGAGCGGCTCGTGCTCGAGAGCGAGAAGTTCCTGACGCTCAAGCTGAAGAAGAAGCTCCCGGCGCTCGGCGAGGACGTCAAGGTGATGGGCTACCGGGACGAGGACGACATCCGCCTCACCGTCGCCGCGGCGCTCGTCGACAGCGAGATCGACGATGCGGACGCGTACCAGAACGTCTGCTCGGAGATCCACGATAAGCTCGCCGATCAGGCCACGAAGCTGACCCACCGGAACGTCACGATCGACGTCAACACCGCCGACGACCCCGAGCTGGGCCGCTACTACCTCACGGTCACCGGCCTCTCGATGGAGGCCGGGGACGATGGCTCGGTCGGGCGCGGCAACCGCGCGAACGGGCTGATCACTCCGTGCCGCCCGATGAGCCTGGAGGCGACCGCGGGAAAGAACCCCGTCAACCACGTCGGGAAGATCTACAACCTGCTCGGGAACCTCATCGCCTCGGACATCGTCAAGGAGACCGGAGGGAACGTCCAGGAGGTCCACGTCCGGATCCTCTCCCAGATCGGCAAGCCGGTCGACCAGCCCCAGGTCGCCAGCCTGCAGATACTCCCCGCGG
>JAKAYT010000040.1 GCA_021826685.1 Thermoplasmata archaeon | reverse complement strand
CCTCGCGGCGCGCCCGAGGACCGGCGCCTGCGCCTCACGTGCGTGGACAAATCCAATGTGATGGAGGGATGTCGTTTCTTCCGGGAGACCTACGACCGTGTCGCGCCCGACTTTCCGACGATCGACCGCGATTACGCGTACGTCGATGCGTTCACTCAATGGCTCGTGCGGAACCCCGAGCACTTCGATGTCGTCGTCGCGACGAACATGATGGGCGACATCATTACGGACCTCGCGAGCGTCCTCCAAGGCGGAATGGGGTTCGCCGCCGGGGGGAACATCGGCGATCGGCACGCGATGTTCGAGCCGGTCCACGGCAGCGCGCCCAAGTACGCGGGCAAGAACCAGGTGAACCCGTTCGCAACCTTCTTCGCCGTCGAGATGATGCTCCGATATCTTGGGGACAAGCACTCGGACCCCGGGCTCGTGGCCCAGGCGGACCGGCTCGAGCGCGCGATCGCCTCCGTTCTGGCGGCCGGCACGGCGAGGACCTATGATCAGGGTGGCACGACGACGACGAGCGAGGCCGGCGACCGCGTAGCCGCAGCCCTGCGGAGCGAGCGAAGATGAGCGAGGTCCGCAAGGTGGCGATCGTCGCGGGCGCGACGACGCCGTTCGGCGTCCGGCCCACTACGTGGAGCGAGATGGCACAGGAGATCGGTGCCGCGTTGTTCCGGGCCGAACCCGAGCTGCGCAGCGAGGACGTCGACTCGCTGTTCGTCGGAGCGGCCGAGCCCGAGCGTTTCGCCTTCCAGTCCCATGTGGCTCCGCTCGCCGCTGAGCAGATGGGTCTCACCCCGCATCGGATCCTCCAGCGTACGGAGCTCGCCTGCGCCTCCGGGCAGTCGGCGATCCGATCCGCGTACGCTGCGATCGCCGCCGGGCTTTCGGATGTCGCCGTCGCCGTCGGCATCGAGAAGATGAACCTCCCATCGATGGCCGAGGCGAACACTTCGATGGGATGCGTCATGGACCGCGCTTGGGACGGGCCCCACGGCGCGACCGCACCCCCGTTCTTCGCGATGGTGGCCCAACGCCATATGCTCGAGTACGGAACCACCGAGGAACAACTGACGGCGGTCTCGGCCAAGAACCACCGGTTCGCGAACACGAACCCGCACGCCCAGTTCTACTCGAAGACCTTCGACCGGGCGAAACTGGCGCGGCTTCCGGTCGTCGCGCCTCCGTTGCGGCTCGGGGACTGCTCGAGCATGACCGACGGGGCGGCCGCGGTGGTCCTGGTCGCCGAGGATCGCGCGTACCGATACACCGATTCTCCCGCATGGATCCGAGGCACCGGCCAGTACTCGGACTTCCACAATCTCGCCCACGCAGGATCCCTCACCGACTGGAAGGGACTTACCCATGCGGCGCGCGAGGCTCTCGGCCGTGCCGGACTCACGATCCAGGACATCGACGTGGCGGAGATCCATGACTGCTTCTCGATTTCCGAGATCGTCGAGTACGAGGCGTTCGGCTGGTGTCCCCACGGCGAAGGAGGAAAGTTCGTCCTCGACGGCCGCTCGGATGTGGGCGGCGACGTCGTCGTCAACCCGAGGGGAGGTCTCCTGGGTTGCGGCCACCCTCTCGGTGCCACGGGGATCGCCCAATCGGTCGAGATCTTCCAGCAGCTCTCCCATCAAGTGCCACCGAGCCGCCAAGCGCCGGACCCGCGCTACGGTCTCGTGCACAACCTTTCGGGGAGCGCGAACGTGCACTCGATCATGATCTACGAAGGAGGAAGAGCGAGCTGATGTCCGCGATGACGAAGGCGCGCCGCGACACCCCGTCCGAGGAAGCCACGACGAAGGCACCGCCACCGGTGACCGAGCGATCCTCGGTCCCCGAGCAGCGCGGCCCCGGGAAAGCACCTCCGGCTGCCTCCACCCCATTCCTCCTCGATTTCTTCCCTCTGGAAGGGCCCGATCAGACCCGGCTCGCCCGGTTCTTCGAGCGATTGAAGGAAGGCCACCTCGGCACCACGCGGTGCCCACGCTGCGGAGCCCTCCACTGGCCGCCGCGCGTCGCCTGTCCCGCCTGTCACACGGAGGATCTCGAGTGGATCGACCTCCCTGCGACCGGGCGTATCTACGCGTTCAGCGCAGTGCTCGCCGGCGCCCCGCTCGGGATGGAGTCCGACGTTCCGTTCGCCGTGGGCCTGGTCGACCTGGATGGAGTTCCGCTCCGCATCTTCGGCCGGATCGACGGTCGGCCGTGGAAGGAATTGGACATAGGAGACGCGGTTCGCGTCGAGCCGCTCGATTTGGCCGATGGCCGGGTCTTCTATCGATTCCGAACGGTCGACTGAGCGTCCGGGCGCACCGGCGAGCCCGGCTATCGGCGGGGAAGGACAGGCTATTTATAGAGGTTCAAAGTCTCGCGCCCCCGCCGGTGCGAGGTTCTCCGGTAACCGATGGACAACGATTCAAAAGGGTGGTGGAGCCGCCACTTCTGGACCATCGCTGTCCTGCTGCTCGCATTTTCGCTCGCCTTCTTGATCCGGACGGAGTTCGTTTATCCGATCATCCAACAGTTCGGTAACCTCTACGTCTACGCCGGCGGCTCCGACTCGTACTACCACTCCCGCGTGATGCAGTATATCATACTGAATCACACGAACCTCATCGTCGATCCGCTGCTCAAGTACCCGGTCGGCGCGATCAACCCCCGAGAGCCGCTGTTCGACTGGATGAACGCGATTTTGGGGATCCTCTTCGCCCCGTTCTTCGGCGGCAACGCACAGGAAGCGGGAGCGTTCTTCCTGAATCTCCAGTCTCCCCTTTGGGCTGCCCTGAGCGTGTTCCCGATCTATCTGATCGGTCGAGAGGTCGGCGATCGACGCACGGGCCTGATTGCCGCGATGATCTTCCCCTTCTTGCCGGCGAGCATCAGCGAGTCGATTTGGGGGTATGCCGACTACCTTAGCTTCTACACGTTCATCATCCTCGTCCTGATCTATTGTTACATCCGCACCGTCAAGTCCGTGGGCTCGCGTCGCTGGGTCGAGAGCTACCGGAGCCCGCGGTCGATCTACAGCGGTTTAGTTGGATTCCTGCGAGGCGAACGCACCGCCGTAAAGTGGGCCGTGTTTACTGGCGTGACGTTCGGAGCGCTCGCCCTTGCGTGGCAGGGCTACACGTACGGCGTCGCGGTCATCGGTGTGTTCCTCGTCCTCATGGTCCTCATCGAACGCGTCCGCCGTGTGGACTCCTTCGGGCTATACGTCGCGACCGCGATCGTCGGGCTCGTCGGCTTCCCGATGGCGATGCCGTACTACTACGTCCAGGGGGATTTCATCAGTTGGTTCGACCTTCCGCTCTTGCTGTTCTTCGGCGCGTTGATCATTTTGATTCCCTTCATGATGATGCGGGACCTCCCCTGGGTCGTCTCGATACCGACGTTCGTCGCCCTCGTCGTCGCGGCGATGGCCGCGTTGTTGGTAGTCGATCCGGCCTACTTCACCGCGATCGTCACCGGACAGGGCTACTTCATCAAGACACTGATCTACTCGACCGTCGCCGAGGACGTCTCGCCGTCATTCGACACTTTGGTCATCGCCTTCGGGGTCATCACGTTCTTCCTAGCCTTCGTCGGCCTCGCGCTGATAGCCTGGGCTCTCGCAAAGGGCCGCTTCCGGCAGCGATGGCTGCTTGTCATCCTCATTTTCGGGGTTCTATCGGTCTACCTCCCCATCTCGGCGTCGAAGTTCCTGTTGCTTGCGTCCCCCGCGTTCGCGCTACTTCCGGCCGAGGCGGTACGCCGTTTGTGGGACCTCGGGAGCTATTCCGAGCTGCGTCAAAGCATGCGATCGCTGACCGACACGCGCAGCCGGCTCACGGCGTTCCGCAAGTCGTTCAAAGCCCATCACATCCTCATCATCTTGCTCGTCGTGGGTCTTCTCGTGCCCAACGTCTGGTACGGGATCGACGCGGGTATCCCGAGCAATACCAAGGCCGCGGCGTCCACGCAGGTCTACGACACGTTGCCTTCGTGGCTCCGGCCGGCCGCGAGCGATGCTTCCAGCTTCTACTTCGGTGCGACCGGCGCGTCGCTCGACACCCCGAACCTCTACGATTCCGCCGGATACAATTGGTTAGCTCAACAGCAAACGGCCATTCCCGAACCTAATAGATCCGCGGTCGTGGCATGGTGGGATTACGGGTTCCAGACGATCGATCAGGGCCAGCACCCGTCGGTCGCCGACGACTTCCAGAACGGCATCGACCCGTCCGGGCAATTCCTCCTCGCCCAGAACCAGTCGATCGCTATCGGGGTCCTGACCGCGACCTTGCTCAACGGTGAGCAGACGAAGTCGGGATTGCCGTACCTGCCCATCGCGCTCAACCAGATGCTCGCCTCCGCGGGACTGAACCTCTCTTACCTGCACAACGCGCTCGTGAACTGGAGCTGGGATTACAAGACGGTCGTCGCGAATCCAGGGCTCTACCTCCCGGTAGACGCGTCCACGCTCACGCCGGAGAACGCGATGTTCATGGTCGTTTCCTACTACATCGCGGGAGCGCTGAGTCCGAACGGCGTCACCCAGATCTACAACAACGTCCAACAGTACACGGGCTGGACCATCCGATACGCCATGACCGACACGCGCTTGATCCCGTTCTCGGGGTCCGACACAGGTATCTACTACGCCCCCGCCGATCTTACGGGTCGCGCTCTGGATGCCGGCGGGAACCCCGGGATTTACTTCAACGTGACCGTGCTCGGCTCGAACGGGAAGTACTACCCCGAAGGCGAGGTTCCGGCCGGCGTGAGTGCGGTGAACTACTACATCTCGTACTTCGCGCCGTTCTACAACTCGATGATCTACCGCATCTACTTTGGTTACAACGGTACCCAGGTCGGAAAGAGCACGGGGATTCCCGGTCTCGAGGGATCCGTCGCGTCCGACCCGGTCATGCCCGGCTGGATGATGTCCCATTTCGAGGTCCAGTACCAGACCGCTTACTACTGCGACAACGCGAGCCGGGCGAGCAATTCGAATTGCTACGTCGCGATGAACAAACCGCAGGCCGAAGCGCTCGCCGCGAGCGGGATTGGCGTGGCGAACACGAGCGCCAACGACTACTTCAGCGGAGGCGAGTCCATCCTCGTGTACTACTCCGGTGAGACAATGACCGGGACGGTGACCTTGCCGAACGGGGCGCCCGTCGCCGGCGCCCGAGTGACGGTCAACGACGAGTTCGGGATCCCGCACATGAGCGTGATCACGGGCCCACAGGGCCAGTACTCGGTGATCCTTCCTCCCGGCAACGACACGGTGAACGTCACGATCGGTACCCTCAACGGTATCACTCAACAGGGGAACATCCTCCTCGACTCGATTCCGATTTCCGTTTCGAACGCGGTCGGCTTCAGCCTCCAGCCGATCACCGTCCAGCGGACGATCACGGTGGGGGCTTCGGTGGTCGACGGTATCGTGTACTGGAACCTCGCGAACAGCACGGTGTACCAGACCAGCGACCTCCCAGTGCCCGATGCCCGGGTCGTCCTCTATGGCGTCGCCAACGGTAGCGCGATCACGGCCACCACGGATGCGGGTGGCACCTTCCGGCTGTCCAACGTCGCCCCGGGCGTCTACAACGAATCCGTTCTGTACGATGGCACGAACTACACGCTTCCTGGAAACATCACCGTGGACTCTTCCCTTTCACCCGTGAACGCGAGCTTTGGCCTGACGCCCGGGAATATCACCGGTAGGGTCACCAACGCGATCGGCGACGTGATCCAGGGAGCCACCGTCACGATCGGGTCGAGCACCGGCCGGGTCCTCACCACGACGACGAACCTGACCGGTACCTATGACGTACCGAACCTCAGCCCTGGCAACTATACGATCACCGCCATCGGGCCCGGAGCAAACATGCGCTCCCTGGGCACGACCACCGTCATCAGCGAGATCGGTGCCAAGCTTTCGATCAACTTGACGGAGTACCCCAGCGCCCCCGCCACCCTCACCGTGAGCGCCGGCGGCGCTCCCGTCGCGAACACTCCGATCCGTCTCACTCCGCTACCGAACTTCGGCAATAGCGCAAGCGTCGCGTCGCTCTCGAGCGCCCTCGAGAACTCCACCGTCCTGTACACGAACTCGGTCGGTTCGGCCAGCGCATATCTGCCGCTGGGCAACTACACCGCCTACGCGTCTACCTACGTCGGCGCCAAGCTCGAGACGGCCCTAGGTACATTCCGCGTCGGCAGTCCCGGTGCGCCGGTTACGGTCCCTACACTCGAGCTCGCGCCGGCCAACTGGCTCACGGGAACGATCAGCGATAGCGCGGTGGGCGCCGGAGCGTCGAGCGTCGTCTTCGCCTACAACACGCAAGGAAAAGTCGTCGCCGTGGCCACGAACGGCTCTTTTTCCCTGGCGCTCCCCTCCGGCACTTACTCTCTGCTCACGTTACAAGCGGGGTCGAGCACTTCGCCGTCGTTGGACGCGGCGCTTCAGTCGGTCGCGGTGAGCGGCCCCACTTCGGTGACGGTCACTCCGGTGACCGCGGTGCGCACGACGTTCACCGTCAGTACGACGCTTCCGAGCGGCGTACTCTATCCCGCGGCGAACGCGAACGTGACGATCCGAATAGGAATCTCGGGAGGTCCATCGATCCCGGTGGTCACGGGTAGTTCGGGATCGGTCTCCTACGTAGTCCCGGCCGCTCTACCGGGCAACGAGACCTATTGCCTCGGCGCCAGCGCGGTCGGTTACTCGCCGGCGAGCGAGTGCATCGCGCCCGGCAGCCTTCCGAGCGTGAGCCGCCTTCCCATTTCGTTCGCCCCGGTGACGCTCACGCTCCCGATCTCGGGGACCACCTCATCGACCCTGACCACGATCTACCTCAACGGCACGAGCGCTACCGCCGGGACGTATGTGGCTCAAGGCTACGCCTCGGCTTCGCTCACGATCACCCCGGGAACGTACTCGGTACAAGCCTACGCGCCGAGCGAGCCGAACGTGACCCGTTACTCGAGTGCGCCGGGTGGGTCGTTCTCGGTAGCGCTCGGACTGAGCCAGGTGACCCAGGCCGTTTCTCTCGTGCGCGAGCGCAACACCACGGGCACCCTACGGTTGCCCATCGGTATGCCCTCCTCCGCCGTCACGATGCGGCTCACCGGGTCCACCGGATTCAACCTGACGGTCTCGGGCACGGCCTACACCCGTGGCTTCTACGCGCCGGTCGGATCTTATTCCGCCTACTTTTTCGGTAGATATGCCGGTCTCAACTACACCAACCTGACGGTGATCACGGTCCCGACCACCGGCTCGATCTCGACTCCGCTTCGGTTGAGCCTGGTCGGGGTCACGGTCTCGGGAAGCCTGATGACCGCGACCAACGTTCCGATCATCGCGAACACGACCGTCACGTTCACCGCGGCCAGCGGGGCGGTCGCGACGGCCCGCACGGCCTACGGCAACTACACCCTCGTGCTCGCGGCCTCGACCACCTATTCGATCAGCGCGCGGACGATTGGGACGGTCGTCGGTCCGAACGGGTCCTATGCCGTGAGCTACGCCACGGCCTCGGGTGCGAACACGTGTGCGTTGGGCCGCTTGGGGGCCACATGCAACGTACGGATGGTCGGGGTGACGCAGCTCGTATGGTTCAATGGAACCGTTGCGGCGCCCGGGCTCGCCTCGGCGACACTCTACCTCGAAGGACCCTATCCGTCCTACGCTCTGTCCACCGTTTCGGTCGCGAACGGTCGCTTCTCGGTGCCGCTCCTTCCGGGGGCGTACGCGGTGTATGCGAACGCGACCGGGGCGGCCGAGCTGACCCGCGTGACGGTCTTGCCTCATAGCGGACCGTTCGCGCTGACCCTCTCCCCGAGCTATCCGAACGAGATCACCCCCATGCCCCCGGGGGGGATCGTCAACGGCTCCGTCGCCCTTGTGACCGTTCGGTCCGCTGCGGGGGTCACGTTCGAGTTCCCGAACGTCGTCGTGGGCTCGACCCTCTCCGTTTGGCTCCCCACGGGCGGCTACGTCCTCGGGGCGAGGGCCACCGGATATCCCTATTCCGTCCTGTCCAACGCGACCGCCTCCCAATCGGTG
>JAKAYT010000012.1 GCA_021826685.1 Thermoplasmata archaeon | reverse complement strand
CGCGGCGATCCCGACCCGCAGCTCGCCCGGCGGAATCAGCAGTCCCGCGACGAGCGCGATCGCGACCCCCACGGCGGGCAGCGGGAGCACGTTCGCGGCCCGACGCAACCCGCTCGACCCGGCCGTCGAGCGCTCCGCCATCCACACCAGCCCCGACAGTGCCGCCAACGCTGCCAGGATCTCGGTCAGCAGGGTGATTGGGGCCGCGAGACCGAGGTACGCCCACGCCCCGATCAGCGGCAGGAGGAATAGCACCGAACCCCGCTGTTCGGTCGCGATGAGTCGGATCGCCAATGCCCCCGCGCTCGCCGCTACGGCGACGGCGAACCCCACGTAGGGGCCCGGGCTGCGGCTAAGAAGTCCGAGAGCGACCAGGACGGCGGTCGTCGCGGCGAAACCCCACCAGCCGGCTCGCGCAACGCCCCCTAGGGGGCGCCGACGCAGGATCACGTGTGCCTCCGGGCGTACATCCCGTGTTGGAGGAAGGCGGCGAACCCGGCCAGGGACCAGTACTCGCTCCAGTCCACGACGGGAGCTTCTCTCCAGGCCCGGGCAACCTGTTGACGCCGATACAGGCGAGCGACCCGAGCGACGATCTGCCGGTCCTCGGGGACCGGAGGGGCGAGCGCGAGCTGCGCTGAGATCGGTGACGGGCTGAGGACGATCGTCGGATAGCCCCGCCGACGCAAGTGGACGATGAGAAGGGATGAGGACTCGTCCGCGAGAGGGCTGAGGAGGATCGTAGTGGTACCCGGCGTGATGTCCCGACGCAGACCTATCGCCCCTCGCTCGGCCGGTGCCGCAGACGTAGAGATATGAGCCGCGAGCAGCGCCTCCCGCAACCGGAGGCGGTGCGAGCGACCGGAGCCCAGCGGGACCGTTTCAACGAACTCTCCGAAAATCGCGAGGCCGACCCGCACCTTCTCGCGCAGGAAGGCGTTCGCGATACCGATCGCCGTCGCCCGCGAGATCCCGAAGATCTCCCGATCGATCTCGCGGCCGAGCGAGGTGGGTCGTGCATCGAGGTAGAGGAGGACGTCACCGGTCCTCTCGAGCGAGAACTCATTGACGTAACGCGTTCCCGTCCGGGCCCACGCTCGCCAGTTCGTCCGTCGCCATGGGTCCTGAGCTTGAGCGGGCCGAACCCCGTGAAACTCGCCGGCATCCCCCATCGTCGTCGACCGGCTCTCTCCGGGCATCGGGATCGTCCGTTGCAGCCGGATCCCCCCGAGCCGTCCGACCTCGGGCGGATATCGCTCGATCGTCAGCGGGGGTCCCTCGACGTCGAGCGATCGCACCGCCAGCCCGAGCGCGTCGCACCACTCCACCGCGGGGAGATCGACACGAAGGAGCGCCGGCGAGTGCGCCTCCCACTCGGCCCGGAACCCGACCCGGTCGGACTGCAAAGCCGCATGGAGCGCAGCGCGCTCGCGGAGCTCGGGAGGACACGGGAGGGAGATCTCGAGGTCTCGAGCATCGATCTCGGGCGGTACGACGATCGTCCCCTCGATCGCCACCGTGCCCGCGTTCCCGCTCTCCCGCCACGCGACGCGAGCGGGTCCCGAGCTCGAGGGGGCGGCGAGGAGCGCCGCCATCGGGGCGAGCAGCAGCGGCACCGCTCCGAACAGAGGGACGGGGTCGCGGGACGCCACAGCGGCCGCAATCAACGCGGCAGCGCCTCCGTAGCAGGCCCATGATCGGGCCGTTAGGCGGAGACCGGCCGACCGAGACGCGCTCATGTCCCTCCTTCGAGACGGTCGAGGCGCGCGAGAACGTAGGAACGGAAGTCGGACCGGGAGAGCTGCGTGACCCGACGCAGCTCATCGGCGCGCGCGGAGGGGATATCGGATCCGGACGCGTCGCGTTCCATCGAGTCCAGCAGAAGGACGAGGCCCTCCCGGTCGAGGCGTCCCCCGCGTAGGGCCGCCTCGATGCGGCGCGCGCTCAGTTCGGCGGTCCCCGGTTCTCGGCGATCCAATGGCTCGGGAGGAGGTGCGACGGGGATCCGTTCGAAGTAGTACAGCACACCGCCGACGCTCGCCAAGACGATCGCCACGGTCGCTCCGCCGACCTCGACCGCGGGGTTTAGGGAGGCGTAGATCGCGAGCGCGCTCGCCACCACGGCGAGTCCAAAGACGGTCGCGACGCGCGTCGAGATCACGGGAGGGTCCGTGGGCGGTCGAGGTCGTGGATCGCTGAGGTGAGGGCGGCCCGCACGCGCTCGACGTCCGCCCGATCGATCGGGTGGGAAGAGTACCGCGCTCGCTCAAAGGCCCGCGTGATCGTCTCGGCACTCTCGCGCCCTACTCCGAGCGGCACGAGGTGGAGGCGTCGGATCTCTTCCGGCGTCGATGCATCGAGCCCCGGGGCCACCGGCTCGATGCGCTGGAGAAGGCGAGCGTAGAGCGCGATCAGTACCTCGCGCGGGTCGGCATCGGGCCGTTCGAGCGCGCGGGCCGCTTGGGCGAAAGCGGATCGCGTGGCGGCCCGGTCCTCCCGTCCCACCCCCTCTCCTTTCCGTCCGATCGGGACGAGGCGAGCGACGGCGAATCCCGCTCCGATTAGCCCTAAAGCCGCGAGGGCATAGAAGATCCAATAGGGAAACGCGATCGCGAACAGTCCGCCTCCGGATCCGGCGCCGGTCCCGTTCGTTCCATTCGGTCCAGACGTGACGGTCTGGTTCGCGGCCGTGGAGTTCGCGCCGCCCGAGGTCGGGCTGAGCGGAAGGATGGGTCCCCCCCCGAAGAAGCGGAGGAGCGCGACGAAGGCGATGACGACGAGAATGCCGATCAAGATCGACACGATCGTCCGGGTCGGCAGTGGGACCGTACCGCTGTTCCAGCGCTCCCAGGTCCAGAGCGCGACCGCGCCGATCAGGAGCGCCGCGAGGACCCAGGCGACGATCGTTCCGGCGAAGTAGAAGGTGGGAGCTCCCGCGGAACTCGAGGAGGGGAGGGGTCCGGTCAGGAATGCGGCCGCTGCTCCGACCAAGAGCGCGATGCCGAGCACCGCGATCCACAACGTGGAACGCGCCGGGCGGCTCCGGGGCGACGCAGACACGGTAGGTACCAGCGCGGGGCCCCGTATGCGTCTTTGCCCGCCGTCTATCGAGGGGCCGCAGGTGCGGCTCGGGCGATCGTCGTTCGCCCGTCCGCGGGCTCCTCTGCGTCCGGGCCGGCGGGCCGCAAGAAATAGAAGCTACGTCGTTCGTGCTCCGCGCTCACCGTCGCGAAGTCATCCACGACGTAGTGCAGATCGTAGGCGGCGCGGAAGGCGTCGCGTACAGCGTGACGCCATCGCCACAGGCCCTTCGGCTCGTGCTGCCGCACGAGCTCGACGTCGAACGGTATCTCGAGATGGGCCGAGGGTCCGGTCGGCTCGGTGACCTCGATGGGAAGCCGGATCCCGCTCTCGCCGGGCTCGGACCGGATGAGGGGCGAGCTCGACGCCCACCGATCATGGTCCTCTTCCTTGGTCGGGAACCGGCCTTCCAGCCGAGTCGCGACGGCGGGGCTCGTAATCGCCCAGACGAGCTTTAGCCGATCGGTCTCGAGGCCCTCGTTCGCGGCGTCGTGGAGCTGGCCGTAGTAGTGCGGCAGGTAGGACGTCGGCCGGCCGCCGAGCCGGCGGATGTTGAGCATCGCGTTGCGGCTCCGCAAGGGATCGAACGTCCAGCGGATCTCCTCGAGCCCCATCGCGAGCACCTCTTCGCGTTGGTACCCTTTTAGTCGAAGGCCCACGCGATGGTTCTGGTACTCCGGCCGGACCGCAGTCATGTGGGAGTAGTGGTAGAGTCGGTGGCCGTCCCACCCGAGGAAGCCAACGGAGAATCCGACGAGGTGGATATCGACGAACGCTCCGAGGACGAGGCCCCCGTTATCCTGGAGGGCGCGCTGGAGGGGGATGGTCAGCGACCCTTCGGGGCCGGAGCCGAACGCCGCGCTCTGCACCTCCTCGAGCTGTCGGAACTCCTCGGGCTTGCCGAGACGGCGGAACCGGAAGGGTTCCACCTTCTTTTCCGGCGACGACATCCCCCGCGCACCGGGGCGAGCTACTTAACCCTCGAGCCCGGGCCTAGCGGCGCACGCGAAACTCCGCGCACTTCTCCAGGTAGCGCGTGTGGTCCTGGGGTGTGAGTTCCCACAAGAGCTCCTCCATCTCGGGAAGGTTCCGCAGGAACTCGGCCTTGCTCTTCGAGCGCATCAGCTGCTCGAAGCGGCCGCGAGCGACCAGGTAGGCGCCAACGAGGTAGGCCCCGATGATCAGGACGATCGGGCCGACGATGGCGAAGGCGAGGTTGTAGTTCACTCCGCCCCGGCCGGCCTGGTTGGTGTAGTAGTCGATCGTGGAGAACGGCCAGACGCTGCCCAAAGGGCTGAACGATGCGAAGGCGAGGACGCAGAGCGCCACGCCCACCGCGAGGACCACCGCGGCGAGCGGGAACCGATAGGTTCGCAACCAGAGACGGGCCGCTAGCGGCCAGCCCGACGACGATGAGGAGCCCCCGGCCATCGGAACGAAGGGAAGACGGACTCGATATGAACTTAGCCGGGCCCCGGCGCGGGCCGGCTTCCCGCACGGAGGGCGGACTCCGATGCTTAACCCTGGCGCGCGTAGCGGCTCGGGATCTTCGTGCCGGACCCCGGTCCGGGAGGCATCGGTCGGATCCGCTCAAGAAGGTGGCGTAGCCTCGCATACAAGTAGAGGGCGCCGACGAGGGCGATTACCGCCGCGACCGCCCCGACCAAAGGTCCGGCGAATACGTTGAACCCGACGAGGAAGAGGCCCACGGCGAGGATCACGCCGCCCGAGACGGGGCCTCCGCCGGTCCGTCCGGCCACAGGGTCGGCCGGGAGCGAGAGCAGTGCGGATGTCACGAAGAGCCAGAGGATGGCCAGCGATTCGAGGCCCACCACCGTCGCGCCCTCGATGGTGACCGAGCCCTGCAGGTACTGCGCCACGAGGCCCGTGATGAGGAGGCCCGCGAACCCGGCCCGAAGTCCGAGAGCGTAGAAGGGAAACGACGGGCCATGGCCCCAGTAGTGCGTCCGTTGGACCGCCCACTGAGCGACCTCGGCGAGGATGACGACGACCACGAGGTAGACCAGCGTCGGGTACAGCGTTCCGTAAGAGAAGTACGTGAGATAGAACAAGAACGGCACGACCAGGACGATCCCGATGAATAGGCCGGCCGTGTACGCGAAGATCTCCCGGCGCTCGTCGAACCGGTTCTCGGCGACCGACGGCGTCGTGAAGTGGCCGAGCTCCCACATCACATAGACCGCGGTCAGGATGATCCCGACCCCGGCGGCGATCGTTAGGGCGAACGCAACGGCCATGGTCAGTCGACCCTCCGCCCCGCGGACAGGAATCCGGTGTGGCCCAACATGTCGAAGCTCGGGCGCGTGCCGCCCTCACCCACGTGCAGCGCGCGCTCGATCACCTCCAGCGCCTGCACCTCGTCTAGCCCGATCTCGCGCATTGTTCGGACCGTGCGCTCGAGTTGGTTATAGGTAGGGGTGTAGGCAACCATCCACGCCCCGGTCCGTACCGCACGATAAGAAGGGGCGAGCGCCGCCCACGGTTCGGGGAGGTCGAGCACGATCGCGTCCAGATGCTCTTCGGGCCACCCGCTCTTTACCACATCGCCCTCCACCCAACGGACGCGGGGGCCCAGTCCGGCGCGTTCTACGTTCGCCTTCGCGAGCCGCATCGCTTCCGCACGGCGATCGAAGGATAGCACCATGCCCGAGGGTCCAACCGCGAACGCGAGGGCGATCGTCAAGGCTCCGCTGCCCGACCCGGCCTCCCCGATCCGATCTCCCGGCGCGATCGACGCGAGCGACAGGATCCGAGCCCCATCCTTCGGCGTGATGATCTGCGCTCCGCGCGTCATCGTCGCGAACAGGTCCGATAGGCTCGGGCGGAGCGCCCGGTACTGCGTTCCCAGCCAGTCGATCGAGCCGCCCGGGGGAGAGCCCAATAGGGAGGTCAGATCGATCAGTCCGGCGTCGCCCAGCCGGATCGGGCCACGGTCGAGTCGCAGGAGAAGGGGCGGTTCCCCCACCCGTTTGAGCACAAGCGCATCGCCCTCCCGCCATACGTCTTCGGACATCCGCGCCTCGAGGCGACGAGTGGGCACTTCTATTAGACACTCCTCGGCCGGCGGCTCCTCGTCGCCACGGGCAAGCGTTCCCCCAGGGAATCTACGGCGGAAACGGGTCGCGGCAGCGGACCCAGGGTTCGGGCGAGAGGTCTTTTGTAGGAATGCCACTCATCGCGTGCCGGCTGCGGGCATAGTGTAGTCTGGTTATCACATAGGCTTGCCAAGCCTATAACTCGGGTTCAAATCCCGGTGCCCGCACTCGCGTGCGAGTGGCCCCTGACCGGCCCCCGGCTCCGTGCCGGACCGTTCGGACCATGGAAGGGAGTCTGCCTCGCTGATATATCCCCGAGACGGCTGATTACTTCGATACGCAGTATGCACGTCGAAGTCACCGGACCCACTTTTTGCGTTCCCGGCCTCCAGGAGACTGCCTTGGAGGTGCACGATAAGTTGGCGAGCCGGGACCACGAAGTGCGGCGCGGTCGACCTTCGAACCCCGTAGGAGACCCCTCGTCGCTTCGTTCGGAACGACCGCTGGAATAAGCACGGGAGGGAAGGCTCAACGTATGCATCGGGGCATCGAAGTCGGGATCTATCTGCGCCCGGGACTCTCCGACGACAACTTCATCGCGGAGTCTCTCGGCAACCTCGCCGCCTTCCGCCTCGCAGCCGAACGCCAAGAGCATCTCAGCTGGCAGGTGCTCCGGGTCCAGGGCTCGGGCTCGCAGCATCACTTTCGGATCGTGCTGCGGCATCCGGATCGTATCCTGGATCTGGGGTTCAAGTCCGACCTCGAGAAGGTCCTCGAAGAGCTCTCCCACGAGTCCGTCGACGAACTGCGCCATCGACGGGAGGATGCCGTGCGGGGCGGGCTTCGCATCGTTCCGCTGCGCCGGGTCCAAGAAGAGGTTGACTTCTGGCAGGACAATTTCTGGACCGCGATCGGGGGTCCCTCGGGCATCGCTCCGCCGGGTTCGTTTCCCTAACGCGGAGCGCGTCAGGGAATGTCGGCCGGGCCCGATCTGCTTCGTGCCTCCGTAGTTCTCGATCCGGTCACCGAGGCTCGCCTTCGTCCCCGCCGAGATCACTTCCCCGAAGGGTTCTCCGCCGGCCGATAACGGCCCGGTTTGGCCAACGCCGCTGTGGAGGGGGGCCCTCGGTGAAAGTTGTCCGCGCCCGGGTCATGGTCACACCGTTCTCCCGGCAGGAGGGTACCGGTGCGGATCGCGCGACGATATCGAAATGGACCTACGCCCCCTGCACGACCGGGGCGAAGAGGAGAGCGCCCGATCGGGAAAGATAAGCCGACCGCGAGATAGGGACGAGGCCGGCCCCCGATACGGCTACCGGATAGTGGGGCTGAGCATCCAAGAGAAGCTCGGATCGGGGTACCCGCCGAACGAGGCGCCTTCGAAGCCGATTCTCCCGAGGATTCCTAGCGAGGAGGAGATAAGGCGCGGTTCTACGGAAACTCGGATGCCATAGTCTGCGGGAGTCGGGGCAAGCGGCTATCCGGGAGGGCGCTACCCGACGAGCAGCCAGACGGCGCTTGCGGCGGCAAGGCCGAGGACCATGGCCGGCAGTGCGGCGCGAAGATACGCGCTCCAACCGATCTTCACTCCATCCCTACCGGCCGCGGTGAGCGCGGTCACGTTCGAGATCGAGCCGATCGGAGTGCCGTTACCGCCCACGCCCATGCCGATCGCGGCCGAGTAGGCGAGCGGAGAGGTCGACACGCCGCTCGCGGTCCCCAGGCTCCGAAGGAGAGGGACGGTGATCGCGGCCAGCGGGAGGTTGTCCACGAACGCGGAGGCGAATCCGAGCGTCCACAGGAGGAGGAGGCCGAGCTCGTAGGGGTTCGATATCCCCGCGCTCTCAACGCCGGAAGCGAATTGGCCGATGACCCCGGTCTCCACGAGCGCTCCGACCAGGACGAACAGGAAGAGGAGGAAGAGCACCGTGGACCAGTCGAAGTCCCGAAGCAGGCCCCGCGCGAACCGTCCGCCGGCAATCGCGAGACCGAGCGCTCCGGCCGCGATACCGATCGTCCAGAGGGGGATCCCGAGGTTGGTCGCGTCAACGAGCGCGCCGACGATGGCCACGAGCCCGGCGAGCGCGACCGCAGCGTGCGCACGGTCGAGATGAGGCGCCGGCGTGAGAGGGAGCGCTCCTTCGGAGGGTTGCTTCGGGATCCGGCCCAAGAACCAAGCGACGCTCACCCCGAGCGCTGCCAGCGCCGGGAGCGTGGCGTGCTCTAGGAATCCGGCGAACGGAAGGGAGAACGCCGAGCCCAGGACGAGATTCGGGGGGCTCCCGATGAGCGTGGCGGTGCCCCCGAGGTTCGCGCTCATGATCTCGACGAACAGGAACGGCAGGGGGTTCAGACGCAACTCCCGCGCAGCCTCCAGCGAGACCGGCACGAGGAGCAGGACGACCGCGAGCGAGTTGAGCACCATCGAGAGCCCGAAGGCGAGCCCCGCGAGGGCGAGGTACACGGCGACCGGGCTTCCCCGCAGATGGGTGATGAGGCGGAGCGCGGCCCAGCGAGGGAGGCCGATGGCCCCGAGCAACGCCGCGTAGACGAGAAGGCCCGCGAGGAGCGCGATCGCGTTCCACTCGATCAGCGAACCGTTCGCGGCGAGTCCGCTCGGGATCAGCTCGGACGGAGTGACCCACCCGATCGCGAGCGACGCCGCGGCGGCCACGCCGACCGTGACCAGCCGATAGCGCTCGAACAGTGCCACGAAGAGGATCGCGACCGCGAAGACGGTGAGCGCGGCCGCCGCCGAGAGGGTCCACATCGGGGGCCCTCAGCGCCCGGGCGGAACCCCCATCCATCGTTGGAACTTGCGCAAGTTCTCCTGGGAACCCATCACCAGGATCTGGTCGCCGGGCCGGAACGCGAACGTTGAAGGCGGGTTCAGGATCGTGTGAAACTCGCCGCCCTGATCCCGGCGCGCGTATCCGACCACGAGACAATCGGAAGCGGCTCGCGTGAGCCGCTCGGCCTCGCTCAGCGACTCGGAGGAGATCGGCGTGTTCTCGGTCAGGGAGAATTCGGCGATGTCGACGCCGTAGCTCGCGGTGGTCAGGTTCTCGAAGGCGTTCGCGACGTCGGGCTTGAGCGACGCGTTCGCCAGCAGGCGGCCGCCCATCTCGGCCGGGCTCGTGACGTACGTGACGCCGGCCAAGAGCAGGGTCTTCTTGAGTTCCGAGCGGCTCACCGATACGACCAGTCGGGCGTTCGGCGCGGCGGTGCGAACGGCGAGCGCGATGACGAGGTTCGAGGTGTCATCGGCCGTGCATACGATGACGGCGCTCGCGGTCGCAACCGACACGCGGTCCAGTACCTCGCGCTCGCCGCTCGTGAAGTAGGTGACGAACAGGCGGTCCTCGCCGGCCAGCGAGCGGATGTTCGGCACCTCGTCCGCGTCGTTCGTCACGACGGCAATCCGCTGGCCGGTCGCGAGGAGCTCGCGCACGGCCGTGCGGCCGGTCGACCCGTACCCGATGACGACCGTGTGGCCCTTGAAGTCGGTACCCAGTATCCCCATGGAACGGTTGCGGGAGGACTCCGTCACTACGCTGATGATGATAGAGATTAGGTAGGCGACCAAGAAGACGGCGATCAGGATGACGGCAATCGTGAACGCACGGGCGTAGGTCGTCGTCGGATAGACGTCCCCGTACCCGACGGTGGATATCGTGATGACCGCCCAATAGAACGATGTGAACGCATCGTGGCCGTCGTACTCGAGGTAGTTGAAACCTGCCGCCGCCGCAACGAGCAGACTCACATAGGCCAGCAGGAACTTCCAGAGCCGGCGCAGGAGCAGTCGATAGTAGTCGAGAGACGGGTGCGCCACGCCGACCGAACTCCTTCCAAGTCTAATTTGGTGCCGGTGCTCGCGAACGAACGGTCCGGCCGATGCCGGGGCGGGGCGACGGGCGCCGCCACACGCTGACGTCCAAGCAAACCGTAAATACCTTCCCCCGGGTGGGCGACTCTCTAATGGCCGCGAGCTTGCGCGGCCCCGAGGAGTTGGCCGTGCCGTCGCTCACCAACAGCCAACCCAAGGGACCGGAACAATTCACCCGCTTCGAGCGGGCCCGGATACTCGGCGCCCGTGCGTTGCAGATCTCCTTGGGAGCCCCCATCTTGACCGACGTCCCCGCGGAGCTCATCGATCCCGTGGAGATCGCCGAGCACGAGTTCGATGCCGGCGTGATCCCGATCGCGGTACGCCGCGTCCGCAACGAGTGAGTCGGGTCATACCCCGGCGCTGTCGAGCGCGTGGGCGCACTGGCACGTCGGACGGTGCGCGAGCGCCGGGATCAGGCTCGAAAGGACCTTCTGCATCCGCTCGACGTTGTTCGACATGACCTTCAGCATCTCCGCGAGCTCGACCGGACGATCGGCCCACACGTCGAAGTCCGTGACCATCGCGAGGCACGCGTAGCAGATTCCCCGCTCCCGAGCGAGCGTGACCTCGGGAACCAGGGTCATCCCGATGATGTCGGCGAACCCTCGGAAGAACTTCGACTCCGCACGGGTAGAGAATCGCGGCCCCTCGACGCACACGTACGTCCGTTTCTCGGCGAACGGGATCCCGAGCTGAGCCCCCGTGGCCTTCGCCGCCGAAAGGAGGTCGGGACAGAACGGATCGGCGAGACTGACGTGCATCACGCGTCCTCCGTCATAGAAGGTCGTGGGCCGGCGCTTCGTGAAATCGACGAACTGGTCGGGAAGCACGAACGTCCCGGGAGACAGGTCCTCGCGCAACGATCCGACCGAGCTTACGGTCACGATCGCCTGCGCTCCGAGGCCGATCAGCGCATCGACGTTGGCGCGGTAGTTCACCATGTGGGGCGGGATCGTGTGGCCCGGCCCATGACGAGGCAGGAAGAGCACTCGGACGCCCCCGACCGTACCCTCCTCGATGGGTCCGGAAGGGGGACCCCACGGTGTGCCGACCCGGTGGCGAACGGTCGCCCCCTTCTCGAAGATGCCGGTGACCCCCGAGCCCCCCACGACCGCGATCGTGGTCCGGGCCGAGTCGTTCACGGCTCCTCCGCAACGGAGGGGAGCGATGCCCCGCGGTAGCGGGCATGCACTCGCGCGAGGACGACCTCGCCCCGGGTCCGTTCGAGCAGCGAGCGGGCGGTATCCTGCTTCGGCTTTAGCGGCACGATCGCCCGCGTGGTGTCGAACCGCATTAGAGTTTGGTACAGATGTTCCATCAATCGTACCGACGCCTCGGCCGACTCGAGATCGTCCGAAGCCAGTTGCAGCAGCGCGCGCCGGCGGACCTCCCCTACGACGTCTCCGAGGCCGAGGAGGTACGGTTCGGGGTCCACCCCCATGTCCGCGGGCGACGGAAGCGGCCGGCCGCGATCGATGGCCACGAGCAGGAGTGCTTCCACCGCTTCCTGGATTGCGTCGCGGGCGAGCCCGGCCTCGGAGCCCCACGCCGCCCGGGCCGCGCGGACGAGCGCGCGCAGGTCCCGTCCGAGGCGCCGCGCGGCTCCTTCGGCCGGCTTTCCCTCGTGCAAGAGGATCATCACCCCCTGCGCGGCCCGGCGCAGGTTGCGCGCGTCGGTGTGGATCCGCTCCCGCCGCGCCTCGCGTTCGGAGAGGTGGGTCTCGATCGCGCGAACGGTGGCTTCCGGGATCCCGGGAGACCAGCCGGTCCTACCGGTAGAGCGTGAACCTCGAGTCATCGTCGCCTCCGTCCAGCAGGCCGAGCCGAACCCCCGCGTCGATCCATCCGTGCGCGTAGCTCACGGCGGCGAGCGCACGCTCCCGGTCCCCCGAGCGCTCGAAGTGCTCGGCGTCGGCGAGGTAGGCGCGCGCCATCTGCAGGACATCATCGGCCGCCGTCGCGAGGAACGAACGCGACGGAGGGGCGGGTCCCACGCGGGCGAGCGCCTCGCGGGTCACGCGCAGATACTTGCCCAACAGATCCGGGTCGCTCACGCCGAAGGGGGCAGTGCGGCCGAGCCGATAACCCCCGCGCCGCGGCTCAGCCCCTCGGGACCTTTTCCCAGTCTTTCAGGAACCGAGCGAGACCGAGGTCGGTCAACGGGTGCTGGACGAGCTTCTCCATCACCGCGTAGGGCATGGTAGCGATGTGGGCTCCGAGCTTTGCCGCCTCGAGCACGTGGACCGGATGCCGCACGCTGGCCACGAGGATCTCGGTCGAGAAGCGGTAGTTGGAGTAGATCGCGACGATGTCCCGGATGAGCTCCATGCCCACCTCCCCCTGATCGTCCAGGCGTCCGATGAACGGGCTCACATAGGCGGCGCCGACCTTGGCAGCGAGGAGAGCCTGGTTGGCGCTGAAGACGAGCGTCATGTTGACCCGGGTCCCTTCGCTCGCGAGGGTCTTCGTCGCCTGGAGCCCGGCGGGCGTCATCGGGACCTTGACGTAGATCGAAGGGTGTAGGCCGCGCAGGTGCCGCCCCTCGCGGAGCATTCCTTCGACGTCGGTCGCGACGACCTCTGCCGAGACGCTCGGCACGCCGAGCGCGCAGATCTCGCGGAGGACCTCTTCGAACTTGCGGCCTTCCTTCGCGACGAGGGTCGGGTTCGTCGTGACCCCGTCCAGGATCCCGATCTCCCACATCGTGCGGATCTCTTTCACGCTCGCGGTGTCGAGGAACAGCTTCATGGCATCGGCGACCGAACGCAGACCCCCTACTGAACCTTGCCCCGTAGCTCGAGGAGCTCCCACGCCTCGTCCATGATGCGGGATGTCGACAGTCCGAGGTGGTCGAGGATCGCCTCGGTCTCGCCATTCTCGGCAAAGACGTCCGGGACCCCTACCCGGCGCACCGGGACCGGGTAGTTCTCGCTCGTCGTAGCGGCGACGAGCGCTCCGATCCCCGTTTCGACTGTGTGCTCCTCGAGCACTAGGATCGCGCCGGTGTCCCGCGCGGCTCGCACGAGCCCGGCGATGTCTACCGGCTTGACCGAAGCGAGGTCGAGGACGCGGGCCGAGATCCCCACCCGCCCGAGCTCGTCCGCGACGGCCAGCGCGCGCGCCAGTAGGGTGCCGATCGCGATGATCGTGAGGTCCGAGCCGCCGCGGAGCTCATTCGCTCGGCCGATGACGAACGTCCCGTCGGTGACCGTGGGAAGGTCCTCGCGCGCGAGGCGGAGATAGGCCGGCCCGTGGAATCCTGCGACCGCGCGGACCGCGGAGCGCGTGGTGGGCGCGTCCCCCGGCACGATCACCGTCATACCGGGGAGGCCCCGCATGAGGCCGAGGTCCTCCATCATGGAGGGGGTTCCTCCGTTCGCATCGACGGGGGTCGGGCCGTGGGTAGCAACGATCTTCACGTTCGCATGGGCCGTGCATATCGATCGACGGATCGGGTCGTAAGCGGGGCCGGCCGCAAGGGCGGCGTACGTGTTTGCGAAAACGGTGCGGGTGGAACGGGAAAGTTCGGCGGCCCTCGCCATCATCGTTGGACCCGTCGGGTCGACGACGACGGCTCGGTCGGGAAATCGCGCGGCAAACGCTCTCGAGTAGACGAACCCCGTGGGGCCCGCATCCAGCACGACAAGGTTCGCATCCGCTTCCCCAAGGCTCACGAGCGTCTCGCCGTATGCATCGCGCAGGCTCTCTTTCCTCGCCACGGGAGCCATATCGGTCATGACGCGCCCCTAGGCCCGCCCCTCCGACGGCGAGGCCGCACGTTCGGTCCCGCCGGCGTTCGCGGCCGTCGCATGGGCCGCGAAAGTGCCCTCCATCGGCGAGACGCCCATCGACGCGTTCGCATGGCGTCGCGATCTATTTGATGGTTGAGGCGCGTCGAGGGCGAGAGCGTCGCGCGGCCGTCTTCCGCGGCCGGCTCCGGAGCGAGCGGAGCGTCTGCAGGTCTCGCGCGTAGCGGACGTAATCGTCGTCGTCCAGCGGGGTTTCGAGGAATCCCGGGACGGCGGCCCAGCGCGGGTCGTTGATGAGAGCGCGGAACGCCTCCCGTCCGATCTTGCCGGCTCCGATGTTCTCGTGACGATCGAGATGCGCACCGAGATCGGACTTCGAGTCGTTGAGGTGAAAGGCGCGCACGCGCTCGATGCGGATCGTCCCTCGAACGTGGTCCATCATCTCGCCGTACCCCTCCGGTGTGCGGAAGTCGAACCCCGCGGCGAAGAGATGGCAGGTGTCGAGGGTCACGCCCACCCGATCTGGTCTCGAGACGCGGTCCAGAACCTCCGCGAGCTCCTCGAATCTCGAGCCGACCGTGGTGCCTTGTCCTGCCGAATTCTCGAGCAGGGCGCGCACTCGGTAGGTGGGCGTGGCGGCGATCGCGGCGTTCAACGCGTCCGCGATTCGAGCCACCCCGGCTTCCACGCCGGAGCCCAGATGCGCGCCGGGGTGGAAGATCAGCGCGTCCACCCCGAGCAGCTCCGCCCGGTCGAGCTCGTCCCGGAAGGCCCGCTCGGATTGCGCGCGACGCGCGTCGGAGGGGTGGGCGAGGTTGAGAAGGTACCCGTGATGCACGGCGGTCGCTCTCAGGTGGTGGGCCACGACCGCGGCGCGAAACCCGGCGGCAGCCTCGAGCGAGATCGGCGGGCCCTTCCACATCTGAGGACTTTTGGCGAAGATCTGCAGCGATTCGCAGCCGATCCGCTCGGCTTCCGCAGCGGCGACGTCCAAGCCTTGGGCAATTCCAAGGTGAGCTCCGAGGTACACCCGAACCCGACCCGCGAACGGCGAGATAGGGTTGCCGATTCAGCGGTCCGGACCCTCCCGAAGGCCGGAAGTGGGTGGCGCACCGGGCTCCGGGGAGACCACGGACGCGGGAATCGTAGGACGTGCGCCGACCACGAGGGCCGGCGCGAGAATCGCCAGAACAGGGACGGCCGCGAGGAGATAGGTCACGTAGGGCACGGGATAGAGGAGGCCCACGAACGGTCCCACGAGGACCACCAACAGGAGCGCGTAGAGGGCGCCGGCCGCCCTGTAGCCCACCGACCGGAACGATCTCGACGCGAGGAAGAGACCCACCGCGAGTCCGATGCCGCCAACCCATCCGAGCCAGAAACCCAGCGTGCCGGCATACGCCACGATCGGGCTCGCCGAGTCGATGCACGAGAGGGCGTTCGAATAGGAGCCCTTGACACACGCCTCGAGCGCTGCGGGTCCCCCGGTCGCGAACGCAGCCGCGACGGCGATCAGGATGAGGCCGCTCGATCCGATGAAATAGAGGATGTAGGGGCCCCAGAACCCATGGTGCGCCCTGCGGAGCACGGAGTAGGACCAAGAGTAGCAGAAGAACGACGCCATGACGAGGACGCTGCCCACGAGCACGACGACGCTCGTCAACTGGACGAGTGCGGGCGCGAAGACGAAGAAGCCACCGGGGTTATACTTCGCGAGATACACGAAGGTGATGGGCAGCCCGAGGGCGACGAGCCCGCCGACGGCCCCCAAGAGCCCGCCCGCGGAGAGCCACTGCGTACCGCGTTTCCATGCCGGGTGAGGAGGGGGTACTACTGCTGTCATCCCTACTCTCACGGGGCCCAGAGCTATTTGAGAAACCGTGCGATGCGGAAGTCCGGTCCCGGAGGCTGACAGCTTTCCGCGGTTCCCGTAGGCTCGCGCACTTCAGTACCGCGCGGAACGCCAGTGGGCTTAACTGCCGGGTTCGGAATGGGACCGGGTGTTTCCCCACCGCTTTGGCCGTCAGCCGTTCGGTCGGACTCGAGTGTGATATTTAACCCCGGCGGATGGGGGAGCTCGACACCCATCGCTCCGGGTAAGGTCCTCGCCAGATCTCGATCCGAGCCCCGGTAAGTTCGGTCGGTTACCGGGCGCTCCGCCTATAATTGAGAGAGAGTCTCGCGGCGGCGATCCGACACCGGAGGGAGTTCGCGCTTCGCCGGGGTCGAAACAACGGTGCGCATGTCCCCGAGCCCCCTATCCGAAGTTCCCAACGTCGAGGAGTACCGACTGACCCTCGACATCGACTTTTCGGCCGGATCTTGGACCGGAACGAATGAGTTCGAGATACGGCCCGCCCCCCCGGTGCTCGAACTGAACTCGGTGGGACTCGAACTCGATCAGGTTCTCGTCGATGGGGAGCTCGTGGCTGCGACACCCGACCCGTCGGCCGAGAAGGTCCGGGTGCCCCTGGGCCGAGGCCGCCCGAACGCGAAGGTCCATGTTCGGTTCCGCGGCGCCGTCGAGCCCCAGGCGATGATCGGCCTCTACCGGAGCCATTCGGGGGAGAGCCATGTACTGACGAGCCAGTGCGCC
Organism: Thermoplasmata archaeon; assembly: GCA_021826685.1. Classification (GTDB taxonomy): domain Archaea; phylum Thermoplasmatota; class Thermoplasmata; order Lutacidiplasmatales; family UBA184; genus Lutacidiplasma. The sequence goes on along the minus strand of JAKAYT010000012.1, from coordinate 19,274 downwards.
GCAACGGGTGCACGCAGGATTTTCCCGTGCATCGACCGGCCCGATCGCAAGGCTCGATTTTCCCTGACGGTGAGCGTCGACGCCGAGGAGGAGGTGGTTGCGAATACCGTAGCGACCTCGGTGGAAGGGGAGGGAGGCCGCCGTCGCTGGACCTTCGCCCGAACCCCTCCCATGGCCACGTACCTGTTCTATCTGGGCGTCGGGAAATTCGAACGGATCTCGGATCGCTCCGGGACCACCACGATCTCCGTAGTGACGAGCCCCGGTCGCTCCGGCTCGGGCCGGTTCGCCCTGGGGATCGCGGGACCCCTCCTCCGGTCCTACGAGCGATACTACGAGATCCCCTACCCCCTGGCCAAGCTCGACCTCATCGCGGTCGGCGAACTGGCGTGGGGGGCCATGGAGAACTGGGGCGCGATCACGTTCCAGGAGAGGCAACTCCTGGTCGACGAGCGGACCGGAGAGTTTGACCGGCGCTTTGTCTTCATTACGGTCGCCCACGAATTCGCGCATCAGTGGTTCGGCGACCTCGTCACGATGCAGTGGTGGGACGATGTCTGGCTCAACGAGAGCTTCGCCACGCTCGTCGGCTACGCCACCGTCGACCGCGTCGATCCCTCGCAAGAGCCCTGGGATGACTTCCGCTCCCGCTGGACGGCGCAGGGACTCTCGAGCGATAGCCTCGCCAGCGCGCCGGCGGTCGCTCCTCCCGGTAATCCTTCCGAAACGGCCGGGGACGTCTACGACTCCTCGATCACCTACGGGAAGGGCGCGAGCGTGCTGCGCATGCTCGAGACCTACGTCGGCGAAGAAATATTCCGGCAGGGGGTCGTGAACTACCTCAACGCCCACGCGAATGGCACCGCCGCCACGGCGGACCTGTGGGAGGCTCTCTCGGGAGCGAGTGGAGAACCGATCGCCGAGATCGCCGGGCCCTGGATCCAACGGCCGGGCCATCCGGTGGTCGAGGCGCGCCTGGGTCCGTCGGGACTCGAGGTCGTCCAGCGACGATTCCTCTTCGCGCCCCGAGCGGAACCGACCCTCTGGCCAATCCCGCTGCGAGTGCGGCGGGGCGGGGCGGTCGAGCGGTACCGGTTCGATACCGAACGACGGACGATCCCGGGCGCGACCGACGCGGTGATCCACCTGAACCCGGAGGCGTGCGGTTTCTACCGGGTCCGGTACGACGACGAGCTCTACGACCGTCTCCGCCGGTCGTTCTCCCGTCTCTCGGTCGGCGATCGATGGAGCCTGCTCGCCGACCTCGGCGCGTTCGTGGTGAGCGGAGACGTCCCGTTCGAGCGCTACGCGGCGTTCGTTTCCGGGATCCACGAATCCCCGGAACCTTCGCTCGTGGACCTCGTCCGCACCCAGTTGGTCGGCCTTGTAGAGTGGGCGTACGACGTCCCGCTCGTCACGAATCTCGCCCGGTCGTATCTCGCGGTCCAGTTCCAGCGAATCGGACCCCAGGCGACTCCAGGGGAGGTTCCTGGGAACCGCGTGCTGCGCGAGCGTATCGCCGGCTCGCGGGTCCGGGTCGATGCGGGATTCGCCCGGGAGGTCTCCGAGCTGTTCGTGGCGTGGGAGAGGCTCGACCCGGAGATGCGGGAGGCGGTAGCGATCGGACGCGCTCGAACGGACCCGGGCCTAGCCCGGGACGAGCTGCGTCGCCGGCTCGATCGCCACCCGCCGGATGGAGAAGCGTTCCGCCTCGCCACCGGGCTCGCCTGGATGTCGGACCCGGCCGAGGTGACGCGCCTCTTGGACGACACCCTCGCGGGCCGAATCATCGGTCGGGGGCACGTACCGACGGTCGTCATCGAGGCCGCGCGCAATCCGGTGGCGCGAGACGCCACGTGGCAATGGCTTTCCCGCCACGGGGAGGAGCTCGCCGCAAGCTTCCGTGGATCCGCCTTACTCGCGGAGACGATGCGCCTCGCGATCCCTCCGCTCGGGTTGCGGAACCCGGATCCGCTACGCGCCTACTTCTCGGAACATCCGTTCCCCGAGGGGAAGAGAGGGATCGATCAGGGGCTCGAGATGCTCACGATCGCCGAGAAGTTCCGCCGGCGCTTCGGCGCTTCGGTACCGCCCGGCTGATCGGGGCCGATTCGGTGGACCAGATGTACCAGGTCCCGTGGGCCTGGCTCAGGAGCCGGCCGTCGGAATCGCTGAGCTCTCCCCGTACGAACGCGAGGTGCCGCCCGCGCCGCAGGATGTCCCCTCGCGCGACGATCTTCGTCCCCAATCCCGTCGAGCGTAGGAACTCCAGGTACAGCGACGTGGTCGCGGTTGTCTCGCCATCACCGAGAGTCGTGACCACGGCGCCGCCCATCGCCGTGTCGAGGATCGTCGCGTACACGCCACCGTGCACGATGCGGTTGATGTTCAGGTGCATCTCTCGGATCGTTCCGATCACGGTGCAGTAGCCCTCGCCGCTGCGGGCCGGGTCGATCGTGAACCCGACCGCATGGTGGAACCCCCGCATCCGATTGGCGATCGCGAGGTTCCGGGGGGCGTGGCGGGGCCGGGGTTCTTGGGATGCGGGCGGGTTCGCCACGGTGGGGGGAGGGGAGGCGGAAAATAAGACCGATGGGGGATGTCGCGCGGCGTGGCGCACCACGGAAAGGGGCGAGCGGTCTTCGAAGCGGCACCGAACATCGCCTTGGTGAAGTACTGGGGGATGCGCGATCCGGCGCGCGGTCTCCCGTACAATTCCTCGCTCAGCCTCACGCTCGATCGCATGCGCACCCGCACGGCAGTGTGCTTCGACCCGATGCAGGAGAGGGACGAGCTGATCCTCAACGGCGAGAGGATCGACGGTCCCGCGCGAGCGGATGCCTCCCGGTTCCTGGATTACGTGCGCGAGCGCTCGGGCGTCACCAGCTTCGCGGAGATCCGCTCGTCGAACAACTTTCCCACGGCCAGTGGGCTCGCGAGCAGCGCGAGTGGGTTCGCGGCGCTCGCGGGTGCCGGGGCGAGTGCCGCCGGCCTTCGGTTGACCCCCCGCGCCCTTTCTCAGTTGGCCCGCCTCGGCTCGGGAAGCGCGTCCCGATCGATCTTCGGAGGGTTCGTGGAGTGGCGCGCGGGGACGCGGCCGGACGGGCGCGATTGCTACGCGCATCCGATCGCCGGTCCCCGGCATTGGCCGAGCTTCCGAGACGTAGTGGTGCTCATCGACGATGCTCCGTCCAAGAAGACTCGATCCGCGGAGGCGATGCAATCGACGGTCCGCACGAGCCCGTACTACCACGAACGCCTGCGCGAGATACCGGGACGCCTCGCTCGTATCCGACGGGCGATCTCCCTCCGCGACGCTCGAACGCTGTTCCCGCTGATCATGGAAGAGTGCGACAGCTTCCGCTCGGTGTGCGAGACCACGGTCCCTTCGCTGGACTACCTGACCGCCTCCTCCCGGGCCGTTCTCGCCGAGGTACGATCGCTGAACGACGCGGCCGGGCGGCCCATTGCGGCCTACACGCACGACGCTGGGGCGCACGTGCACGTCTTCGCGCTCGCCGGCGAGGCGGCAGCGATCCGTCGGCGATTGCGTCGGATCCCCGGGGTCCGGCGCACGCTGGAGCTCTCCGCAGGCGCGGCGGCACACCCGATCTAGCCGGATTCCCCACCCCGCGTGCCCACGGGCGGTGAGCGTTCGCGGGGCGTCCGGGACTAGCCCCCGTCGCGATGCGATCGCTCGAGGGATCGATGCACTCCCTACCGCATCTTTTGAGCCAGATGGGCGAGAGCCGAGTTCACCGGACCACTTCGCACGCACCGATCGGTCCCGTCCTCGTGTCGGCGGAGGCGACTCGGCCGGCCGAAACACCGCGGCCTGCCGATGGGGGCCTGTCGCGGCCGGCGCAAACGCTCTCGTGACGGAGCGTTTCGCGACCCCTCGGCCGGAGTGGCTTAGCCCCGATCACTCGTCCCCTGCACCGGAGGGGGGAAGGGTGCCGTCGCGACGTTTTAGATTGCTAAAACGACGATGGATTAAATAGGGCATCCAGCTCCGACGCGGCCCATGTCGTCCGTACCCGCTATCGAGGCACGAGGGATCACCCGGGTCTTCCAGTCCCGGAAGGGATTCTTCTACCAGGACGTCACCCGCACCGAGGCGTTGCGGGGCGTCGACCTCACCATCGAGACCGGGGAGATCTTCGGGCTCTTGGGTCCGAACGGGGCGGGGAAGACCACCCTCACGAAGATCCTCACCACACTGCTCCTGCCGACTTCGGGGACCGCACGGGTCCTAGGGCTGGACGTTACGAAGGACACCGAGCGGCTCCGGGCCCGCATCGGGCTCGTCCTCGGAGGGGAGCGGGGGCTCTACAACCGGATCAGCGCCCGGGAGAACCTGCGCTACTTCGCGGACCTCTATGGGATTCCGCTCGCCGAGCGGGAAAAGCGGGTCAACGAGGTCCTTGAGTGGGTCGGTCTCACGTGGGCTGCCGACCGGAGGACCGAAGAGTACTCGCGCGGGATGAAGCAGAAGCTCCACATCGCCCGTGGGATTCTGCACCGGCCCGAGGTCCTCTTCCTCGACGAGCCGACGATCGGTCTCGACCCGAAGTCCGCGCGGGAGACCCGCAAGCTGATCCGCTCCCTCTTGGGCGAAGGCGTGACGATCTTCCTGACCACCCACTACATGTTCGAGGCGGAGGAGCTCTGCCACCGGATCGGCGTGCTCTCGCGCGGGCGGCTGGCGGCGATCGACACGGTCGCCGGCCTGCGCGAACTCGTCGGCGGGGACCGGACGCTCGAGGCGGAGGACTACGGGTTCGAGGACTCCGAGCTCGCGGCGGTCCGCCACCTCCCCGGCGTCTCGAAGGTCGTCAGCGAGGAGTACGGACCGGTGACGCGCCTCACGATCCGAGTCCGCACCGGGGACCTCACCATCGATACAGTGCGCCAGAGCCTCATCGGCCACGGCGGGCTACAGGTACGGGAGCGACGCACGAGCCTCGAGGATGTCTACCTCGACCTGGTCGAGGAGGAAGCGCGGTAGTCCATGGCAACGGTGTCGGTTCCGAAAGCGCACTGGAGCGGCCGCCGCTCGACGCTGGCGTCGATCCGGCTCGCCGTCCTCACGTTCTTGGCCGATCCGCAGTGGTTGATCCCCTCGATGATCGCTCCAATCGTCTTCGGCTTCGTCTCGTTCGAGCTCTTCCTCGGAACGCCGGACCTCGTCGTCTACGTGATCCTCGGCGCCGGGATGATGAGCATGTGGGGCCAGACGCTCTACGGGAGCGGGTGGGCGACCGGGCAGGATCGCAACATCGGCACCCTCGAACCAACGCTCAGCGCCCCGACGCCGTACGTCTTCGTCGTACTGGGCCGAATCCTGTGGAACGTTGTATCGGGTCTCATCGGGATCGTGCTCGTCTTCGTGGTCGTAGTCGTGGCCACGGGAACCGTACCGAGCATCGACAACCCCGTCGCGTTCGTCGTGCTGTTCGTGTTCACGATGCTCACGCTCGCGGCGGTCGGCACGGTCTTCGCCGCGGCGTACGTCTACACCCGCTACGCCGGATTCATACAGAACGTCGGCGAGTTCGCCTTCTACATCGGGACCGGTTGCATGTTCCCGATCGTCATCCTGCCGTTCTGGACGAACCCGATCGCCTTGCTCTTCCCGCCGAGCTGGGCGCTGGACGCGCTGCGCTACGCTTCGATACCGGGCTACGTCGGGTTCAGCTGGGGGCTCGGCTGGGACGTTGTGGGCGGGGTCGCGACGACCGCGATCTACCTGTTGATCGCCGGGATCGTCTTCAAGCGCGTCGAGCGCCACGTGCTCGAGGTGGGCAACCTCCAGGAGTACTAGATGGGGGCTCTGCCGACCGCGCAACCGGCGAGCGTGCCGTACCGCTCGAAGTTCTGGCGGACGCTCTGGACGAACGCGATCGTCGCGCCGAAAACGACCCTGGGGTTCATGCGCATCGACTTCATCCTCGGGGAGATCTTCATCATCCCTCTCACGCAGATGGTCTTCTTCGTCTTCGTCGTCGCGTTCTCCTACGCCGGCTCCCCGTCGACCGTGATTGCCTCCGAGATTGCCTTCGTCGCGATCGGGAACGCCGTTGCGACCGTCGCGTACTCGAGCATCTTCTCGGTGTGCCAGACGACGGACAGCGAGAAGCAGCTCGGCACGATGGAACACCTGCTCGTCTCCCCCGCCAACCGCACCGCGCTCTACTTCGGCCGGGGCTTCCTCCCGATCCTGATCAGCGTCGCATCCGTGGTGATGGGCCTCGTCTACGCCGTCCTCTTCTTCGGCGTCACGATCTCGGCGGCCTCGGTGCCGTTCGTCGGGGTGTCCGTGGTCCTGACCGCCTTCTCGATGGTCGGGTTCGGTCTCTTGCTGGGAGGGGTCGCCCTCTACCTACGGACGTCGATCATCTTGGGGAACATCTTCCTGTTCATCGGGCTTTTGCTCTCGGGGGTGAACTTCCCGCTCAGCTCCCTACCGTACCCCGTCCAGGTCGTGAGCTACGGGCTTCCCCTGACGTGGGGAGTCGCGGCGATCCGTTCGGCGATCGACGGGACGAGCCTCGCCGGCATGGAACTCCTCTGGTTGGGTCTCGCGCTGAGCGGATTGGCGGCCTACGGCCTATCGATCGCGCTCTGGGGTACGTTCGAGCACCGGGCGAAGTCGACCGGCAGCATCGCGCGCTTCTGAACGGGGACGCCGGTCGCCACCCTACATGACGTGGCGATCGAAGTCGGTCGCCGGCAGCTCGAGCCCCATCGATTTCACGAGGGGTGTGATCTCCTCGATGTAGCGGGCCCGGGCCTCTTCGTTGGTCCAGCGTTTCAGTCCGTACTCAATCGCGCGGCGGCTCGTGGCCGAGTTCGAGTGGCCGAACATATCGAGCGCGCGCGGGTACCACTTGTAGACCGCCTTCTGCGCCTCCTCCCGAGTGCCGGGATACCCGGGGGTCTCCTGGGCGATGCGCTTGAGCACGTGGTACCCGAAGTTGAGGTGGAGCTGCTCCTCGCTCAGCATCAGCGGCATCGCGCGGGCGAGCGGTCCGTAGCTGCACTCTTGGAACGCGCGGAGCTGGTAGACCCCAACTCGGTCCACGAAGCAGGTGAACGCGCCGACGTCGCTCCAGCGATCGAACTTCATGTTGAAGGCGTCGAGTTTGTGGTGACCCTCGGGTCGCGAAAGGAGATCGTCGATCAGCTGCTGCCCCTCCTCCCCGAAGTCGCGAAGGATGCGGCACGCCTGCAGACCGTGGCGGGCCTCGTCGGCCACGATGCGAGCCTCGACCCATCGGTCCTCGAGCGTTGGAGCCTTGTCGAGCCACGGGCGATGCTGCTGGATCGAGGCGAACTCGGTGTCAGCCTGCACCACCATGAGTTTGACAATCAGCTCGCGCATATCGGAGGGGACCTCGGTCGGGGTCTCGTACTTGCGCACCCCGGCCGACTGGCCCCAGAGGATCTCCCGGACCGGCTCGACGGTACCCCCCTGCCGGATGGTGGTGGGCATGCTCGATGCCGGATTCCCGTCCGGCACGGAGATCGGAGGGGTTCCCACGGTTGTCCTCCCGGGAATAGGCGCTCAGCGGCCCTTAAAGGTCGCCGGGCGCTTTTCAACGAAGGCGGCGATCCCTTCCTTCGCGTCCTCGGTGATGAACAGGCGGTTCTGCAGCTCCCGTTCCAAGGCGAGGCCGGCGGTGAGCGGCATCTCGATTCCCTCGACGACGGACCGCTTGATGAGGCTGATCGCGCGGCTCGGGCCGTGGGCCAGCTTGCTCGCGAACGCGTGGACCTCCTTCGCAAAGGTCTCCTTCGGGAAGACGTAGTTCACGAGCCCGATCCCCAGAGCCTCATCGGGGGTCAAGAGTCGACCGGTGACCATGAGGTCGAGGGCGCGCGAGGTGCCGACCAACCGGGGAAGCCGCTGGGTCCCGCCGGTACCGGGGAGGACGCCCAGGGTCACCTCGGGAAGGCCGATCTTCCCGGAGTCCTTCGCCATGATCCGCAGGTCGCAGGCGAGCGCGATCTCGAGCCCGCCGCCCACGGTGTGGCCCGGCAGCGCCGCGATCACGATCTTGGGCGTCTGGCCGAACTTGTTGAGCGTTTCCTGGCAGTGGAGGCAGAACATCGCCTTGTAGTCGGGCTGGGAGCGCTTCAGCATCTCGATGTCCGCGCCCGCGCTGAAGAACCCGGGAAGCCCGCTCGTGACCACGAGTACCTTCGCTGCCTCATCGAACCGCAGCTCTTCGATCGCCACGTCGAGCTCGCCCATCATCTCGAGATCGTAGGTGTTGGCCTTCGGCTTCGAGATCTCAATGTAGCCGACTCCGTCGTCGATCCGGGTTCGAATGTACTTGCCCTGCATGGATCGTCTCCGATTCGGCGCTTCGCACGCGCCCGGGCGCTTAATCCTGGCGGTGGCCGACGTCGGGACGGCGGCGTTCTTCCACGCGGCCGTCGGGGTGGCCGATGAGGACGCGCTCGGCCATGCCCGCGAAGATCCCCGTCTCGACCACCCCCGTGTGGGAGCGGAGCGCCTCGTGGGTGGCTCGAGGGTCGGCGAGCGGTTGGCGCGGCGTCAGGTCCAGGATCTCGTTCCCGTTGTCCGTCCGGAATGGCGACCCGGAAGCGTCCCCGCGAACGCGGACGGTCCACCCTTCGGCTGCGAGCTCGTTCGCCACGACCGGGCGGGCGAAGGGGACGACCTCGATCGGGATCGGGCGTCGGGCCCCCAGATGTTCGACGAGCTTCCCCTCGTCGACGATGATCACGAGCCGGCGCGAGAGCTGCGCCAGGAGCTTCTCTCGGAAGAGCGCTCCGCCGCCTCCCTTCGTGAGGTCGAGCGCGGCACTCACCTCGTCCGCGCCGTCGATCATCAGGTCGAATCGGTCCTCCTCGCGTAGGGCCCGGACCGGGAGACCGAGGCCCTTCGCCAGGTCTTCGGTCGCCCGGGAGCTCGCTACGAAGGTGAACCCTGGGGCCCCGGGGAACCGCTCGGCAAGCGCGCGTACGGCCCAAGCGGCTGTCGAGCCGGTCCCGAGCGCGATGCGGCGCTCGCTCCCGATCCGACCGACGGCGAACCGGGCCGCCGCCTCCTTGGCGATCTCGGGACTCTCGGGACCCCGGGGCATGCCGGGCCGCTAGTCCGCGGCGCGTATAGAGCCACGCGCGAGTGGATTCCGTTCGAACACGCGTTCAAATAGCCCCGACCGCGCTCGCGCGACAACGCCCTCGACGGAGGGCTACGGTGTCCTCGAATGGCGGTGAACCTCCTCAACAGCCTCTGGGTCCTCCTCGCGGCCCTCCTCGTCTTCACGATGACCATCGGGGTCGGGTTCCTCGAAGTCGGGGAGCTCGGGGGGGACCGGTGGCGCAGCCTGCTGAAGACGACGGTCATGACGTGCGCCGCGCTCGCGCTGATGGCGTTCCTCGGCTTCGACCTCGCCTTCGCCCCGACCGTCGGGAACGGGATCATCGGCAACCCGACGTTCCTGCCGCCGTTCCTCGGGGCGTTCGGCACCTCGACCACCGGCCTGCTGACCGGGGTCTGGTGGTCGACCGCGTCGACCACGGACCTCGCGCTCGGCCCGTACTTCCTGTTCGAAGCAGCGTTCGCCGCGGTGACCTTCGCCCTTGTCGGCGTCGTGATGGTCCGGAAGGTGAAGCTGCGTGCGGTCGCGCTCTTCGCCATCCCGTACTTCCTGCTCATCTGGACGCTACCCGCGGCGTGGATCTGGAACCCCTCAGGATGGCTTGCGCGGCTCGGCATGGTCGACTTCGCGGGGGGCCTCGTCGTCCACGCGGCGGCCGGCGCCGCCGGTCTCGCGGTCCTCCTTCAGATCTGGCGCGAGGAGAAGGCCCGAGGGCTCCGCGTCAGTCCCCAGATACCGAGCCGTATCGATCCCACGTGGCTCACGCTCGCGGTCCTCCTCCTGTGGATTGGCTGGTTCGGCTTCAACCCGGGGAGCGTCCTCGCCTTCAACAGCGAGACAACCGTCGTCGTCCTGACGACGTTCCTCGCCGCTTCGCTATCGTTCTTGTCGCTGATGGGATGCCGCTTCTGGCAAACGCGCAAGGATCCCGGATACCGCTACTCCGCCAACGGGATCCTGATGGGGCTGATCGTCATCACCCCGCTCGCGGGGTTCGTGAGCCCGCTGAGCGCGGTAATCCTCGGCGTCGCCTGCGGCCCGCTCTTCCTCCTCGGCGAGTGGCTTTTCGGCCGGCTCCGGTGGCTCTCGGACCCGATCGGGCTGCTCCCCGGGCACTTGTTCGGGGGCCTGTTCGGCCTCGGCATGATCGCCTTCTTCACGCAGACGCCGTTCGCGGCGGCGTCGGGGTACCCGTCGTTGCCGAACGGCCTGTTCTTTGGTGGCGGCTGGGCGGCCGTGCACCAGCTCGGGGTCGAGGTGTTCGGGGCCGGCGTGGTCATGGCCGTCGTCTTCGCGCTGTCGTTCGCGAGCGTCTGGCTCATCGCCCGCGCGCTCGGTGGGATTACCCGGCCCGAAGGGGGCGGGGTCCCGGCGTCGGCCCCGCGCGAAGCCATCGCGGTGTCGGTGGACCGGGACTGATCGGTTTCCCGAACGCGCGCACAAACCATAAGACCGCACGGCTCTCGGAGGTCCGATGCCGAGCGCTCCGGCGAAGGGAGCAATCGTGCTGTCGGTCGGCGGCTCGGTGTTCCGGACCGGGGAGGATGATGTAGCCTACCTCGGCCGCCTCGCGGATCTCATGCGCCGCGTCGGCCGGCGCCACCCCCTCGCGGTAACGGTCGGCGGCGGGCGCACCGCCCGCGAGTACATCGGGATCGGCCGGGAGCTGGGCCTGACCGAGATCGAGCTGGACGAGATCGGGATCGACGTAACGCGCCTGCACGCTCGCCTCCTCGCGGGTCGGATCGGGTCTCCGACACCGAGCCACCCTCCGACGACCCTGGCCGAGGCGGTGCTCGAGCTCCGTCACGGTTCGCCGGTCGTGCTCGGCGGCACCGAGCCCGGGCACACCACCGACGGGGTGGCCGCGCTGCTTGCCGTGCGGTTGCGCGCGGAGAGATTCGTCAATGCCACAAACGTCGACGCTCTCTACGACCGCGATCCGAAGCTCGACCCCAAGGCGGTCCCCATCCGCCGGATCCCTTGGCCCAAATTCCGGGTACTGGTGCACGAGCGGTCGGGGGCTCAGGCAGGTCAGCAGTTCCTATTCGATCGGCTGGGCGCCGATCAGCTCGCACGCATCCGCATCCCGACCGCTATCGTCTTCGGGCGGGACCTCCCCAACCTGGAAAAGGCCCTCCTGGGTCGTCCGTTCCTGGGCACCGAGATCTACTAGGCCAACGCCAAGAAGGGAGGGTTGCGTGGGCCGGCCGATGTTACGCATCGTCTTTCTCGGCCCTCCCGGGGCCGGCAAGGGAACCCAGGCGGCGGAACTCGCCCGAGACTTCCGTATCGCGCACCTGTCGACCGGCGATATGCTGCGGAACGCCGTTTCGGAAGGGACCCCGCTCGGCCAGGAGGCGGACGCCTATATGCGGGCGGGCAAGCTCGTTCCCGACGATCTCGTCCTGCGGATCCTCCACGCACGTCTAGGCGCTCCGGACACGCGCGACGGGTTCATCCTCGACGGGTACCCGCGCAACCTGGCCCAAGCGAAGGAGCTCGAACGTCTTACGCCGATCGACCGGGTCGTGTGGTTCGATCTCCCGGAGGTCGTGCTCGTTGAGCGACTCAGCCAGCGTCGGGTATGCCCCCAATGCCACACGGTGTACAACTTGGCGACGCACCCGCCGAGAGTGGAGGGCCACTGCGACAAGGACGGAGCCGAGCTGATCCAACGCTCCGACGACCAGCCCGCGGCGATCACGACCCGCCTGAGGGTCTACGCCCAACTGACCGAACCGCTCCTCGCCTACTATCGGCAGAAGGGGAACTTCCGTTCCGTCGATGCCACCGGAACCCCGGCCGAGGTCGCGAAGCGCATCCGGGCCGCCCTCGCTTGAGGAACGACTCGGCTCCCTCGCTACGTTTATAGCAGGCCCGCTCGTCTCGCCGAGCGTCCCGGCTTAGCTCAGTGGTAGAGCGGGGGACTGTAGGTGAGACTGCCGGACCTCCGGCGGCCCCCGTGGACATCCTCAGGTCGCCTGTTCGAGTCAGGCAGCCGGGACTATCCGAACGAAGGGCTCGCTACTTCGAGGCAGCGAGGTGCCTTCCCCGGAGATGGGGGATCCGCCAGCTCTTCGTGGGATGAGCGCTCCGGGCCGCAACGAACGGTTCCCCGCACGGCACCTCAGGGTTCGGATCCGGTCGCACCGCGAGGCCGATCGTTTGGTGACGGCGGTCGGGCCTTCTCCGAGCGCATCGCCGGCCACTTAGATCGAGGTGGCTTTTAGACCCCTGGGGGCAAGGGAAACTACCGGGAATCGGAGACGGTCCCTCGAATGATTACCTCGGGTTCGTGGACGACGGGGAAGTTCACGGAGGCCGCGATGAAGCATTTCCGGTGCGCATCGTCGTGGAGCGCACGCGCCCGCGCCGCGTCCCCTCCGGCGATGACGGCCCGGGGGCGCAGGCGGACCTCCTCGAACCTTCCGCCTCCGGTAGGGTCCTCGCGCATCCTCCCCTCGGCGCGATCCTCGTACTCGACCACCCGAATCTGGTTCACGGCGCAGAGGTGAAGGTACCAGAGCATGTGGCAGGAGGAGAGAGAGGCGACCAGGAGTTCCTCGGGGTTCCAGCGAGAACTGTCCCCCCGGAAGCCGGGGTCGGAGGAACCGAATAGCGTCGGCTTCCCCTGCGAGCGTACCGCGAACGCTCGATCGTAGGCGTCGTAGCGTTCCGTGCCGGGTCCACGGTTACCGGTCCACTCCATCCGGGCTCGATAGGTGTGAACACGCTCCATCGCCCTCAAAGACAACCCCCTCTCTTAGCGGAGGCGCTAGGGCCGCCAAGAGGCGGGCTTGCGATCGATCCTTCCGACGGAGCCGGGCCCTGGGAGACGAAGGCGCCCATAGAGGATCCTGCGGGAGTGCGGTTGTCGGGATTTGAACCCGAGTAGGTAGCTTGGGAAGCTACCGTCCTAACCACTAGACCACAACCGCGTGAAGACCCCGGAGAAGGTTCCCGAGATTAGTCTTTGGACGCCGGGCCACGTCGCTCTCCGTCAGAAGAGGAGACCCACCGATTCGGAGGGGATCGTTGGAGACCCGGCGACGACATCGGCATTGGAGATTAGTCGTTCGGCGGACTGCGAAACGAGCCCGGACTGCAGGAGCACCTTGCGGGCCCGAGCCGGATCGCTCGACGAGAGGGCCACGAGGGCCCGCCCTCCGTCCCTCGTAACGAGGATCGCGACGCTCGAGATGTTGACCTTGGCGCGCGCGAGCGCCTCGAGCACTTTGAGGAAGCTTCCGGCGCGGTCCTCGAGGCGAACCGCGATCATCTCTCGCTTCTCAACCGTGTAGCCGCGCAGAGCGAGGAGCCCCTCGGCGCGCTCGGGATCGCTCACGATCATCCGGATGCGGCCCCGGGTCGGCGTCGAGTCCACGCTGATGGCCGCGAGGTTGATGCGCTCCTTCGCGAGAAGACGTGCGACCCCCGCCAGCATGCCGGGTCGGTTCGGCAACGAGAGCGAGATCTCGTGGAGGGTCATCGACGGTGGCGCACTCCCTCGATCCCAGAAAATGGTGACGGCGAGGTGCGGCGGGTTTCCTTTGCCGCCGTGCGTATTTATAGCCGGCCTCGGGTCGAAACGCTGCTCGGGGTCAGGTGACCGAGCAGGCATGCCCCATGCGGGGCCGTAATACTGTCGGAGCGGTGCGGCATCGGCGTCGGAACTCTCGGTCCCGCCGCGGCGTCGCATCGATCATCGGGGCGCTTCTGGCCCTTCTCATCTTCCTCGTCGCCTTCGGCCTCGTGCTCACCGAGGCCGTTCCCGTGTGGATGGCTCAGGACGAGGGGGCGCTCTCCCGCGGCGTAACGGGCGCGCTCACGGACCTTCAGTCCACGCTCACCGTTCAAGCCTCGACCGGAGCTCCGCGCACGGCGTTCACGCCGCTTCCGCTCGGGTCCGGCTCGGTGCCGGTCCTCGCAGTTCCCACGGTGGGGTCCGCCGAGTTCCTTTCGGGCACCCCGACCGGGTTCCTCAATATCAGTTGGACGAACGCGACGACAGGGATGTCGCAGTTTGCCAACGTCTCGCTCGGCGCCCTCGAGGTCCACCTCCCGAATCGGTACACCGCCCCGCAGTCGCTTACGATGGAAGATGGAGCGGTTCTCGCCTCCCAAGGGACCGAGCCCACGATGATGGCCTATCCCCCCGCGTTCTCGATCCTACCGGGGCCGCGCGGCGCTTCGGTCGCGCTCACTGTCGTTTCGATGGTAGGGGTCTCGGAAAGCGTCAGTGGGCCCGGTACCCAAGAGATTGTGGATACGCTGGTGAGTTCCGCCACCTTCCGCACTACCGCGAACGCTTCGACCGGGCCCGCGGGCGCATTCACCTTCGTGATCGGCAACGAGTACTCGTGCGCATGGGGCGGCTATCTCGCCGCGACGGCTGCCAGCGCGGGGCTCTCCCCATCCGAGTACACGCTGACTGGGCCCACGAGCTGTAACGGATCGCAACCGTCGTTCGCCATCGTCGCGTTCTCGATCCATGCCATCGCGTCGATGAACCTCACCGTCAGCGACGCGGCGGTCTCGTTCGCGGCCGGCGCGGGGTGAGTGAGCTCTCATGGAAAGCGCGCTGGATCCGACCCGGGCGTCCGCCCGCTCGTCGGTAGCGATCGGCGATACCCCGGATCGATCCACCTACCCGTACCGTCGCGAGGTGACGCCCCCCTTCGCCCACGTCGAGGTCACCTTCGATCCGGGTTCAGCTTCTCTGCGCTACGAGGTGCACGAACCCGCGCTCACCGAGGAAGAGCGGGAGGCGAGCGATGCGCTCGATCGGGCGTTGCCCCGGATCCTAGCTCCCCTCTCGGGACCTGCCACTCCCGAGCGGCGCACGGCCCACTTGAGCCATACGGCGAACGAGTTCTTGGCCGCGCGCTACCCCGGGCTATCGTCGGCATCCCGCGAGCGGATCCTGTACTTCCGACGGCGCGACGCGATCGGCTACGGGCCGATTGACGCGATCCTCCGCGACCCCGAGATCGAGGACGTATCGTGCGACGGGGTCGGGTCCGCAGTCTTCGTCTATCACGCGCGATTCGAGTCGATACGCACGAACGTCGTTTTCCCGGATGAGGGCGCCCTCAACGGCTACGTGGTTCGACTCGCGCAGCGATGCGCTCGATCGGTGAGCGTCGCGCGACCGCTTCTGGACGCCTCGACCCCCGAAGGTCACCGCGTGCAGCTCACCTACGGTCGTTCGGTCAGCGGCCGCGGCTCGACCTTCACCCTGCGGCGCTTCCGCGACCGACCCTTCACCCCGATCGACCTCGTCCGCAACGGGAGCTGGAGCGCCGAGATGGTCGCGTACCTGTGGTTGGCGGCCGAGCACCGCGACTCGATGATCGTGGCGGGAGGGCCGGGGGCCGGGAAGACCAGCACGCTCAACGCGATCGCCCTGTTCGTAGCGGCTTCGGCGAAGATCGTCTCGATCGAGGATACGCGGGAGATCAACCTCCCTCACGCCAACTGGGTTCCGTTGACGACCCGCACCGGCGCCTCCATGGCCGGGATCGGAACGGACCGAGCCCAAGACATCGATCTCTTTGACCTCCTCACCGCCGCGCTCCGACAGCGTCCGAGCCACATCGTCGTCGGAGAGGTACGGGGCCGCGAGGCCTACACCATGTTCCAGGCGATGAACACCGGCCACGCCACGTATGCGACCATGCACGCGGACTCCCTCCGGGCTCTGGTCCAGCGTTTGGAGAGCCCGCCGATCCAAGTCCCTCGCGCACTGTTGTCCGCGCTTCGGGAGGTGTTGATCGAGACGTTGACCCGCACCCCATCGGGACCCGCACGTCGCGTCCGGGAGCTGGTCGAGGTGCGGGGAGTCGATGCCGATACCGGCGAGGTCGTGAGCACGCCGGTATTCACGTGGGACGAAGCGGCCGACACCTTCCACTACCTCGGGCATTCCTACCTTTTCGAGCGGATCGCGACGTCGACCGGCCGCCCGACCGGCGCGGTCGACGAGGAGTTCCGGCGCCGCGCCGAGGCGATCCAGGCTCTCGCCGACACCGGGCGCCCGATCGGCCCGGCCGACATGTGGCAATGGATCCGCGAGAACGGCCGCTGGGCGAGCGGACCCGCGGAGGTCCCGTGACGGACGGATCGGCGCCGACCCTCGCTCCCGAGGGGGGCCGGCCGAGGCTCACCCGATTCGATCGCTGGGCCGGGAAGGCGTTCGGACGGTGGGCCGGGACGACGGGCACCGCCGACGATGCGCTGGCGCGGGCGCACTGGCTTCGAACGCCGGACGAGTTCCGGGCCTCCGCGCTCCTTCTGACCACGGTGATCGCGCTCGCCGCGGGCGTCGCATCAGCGGTGGTCGCGGACCTGGCCCTCCGATCGATGGGGGTGCTCGTCGTGGCGGGCGTCGCCCTCGCCGCCGCCGGGCTCGCCGGCGGGCTCGGCTACGTGGTCGTCTCCGACCTCCCGAACTCCCGAGCGTTGGCCCGGCGGCAGGGGATCGACCGACACCTGCCGCGAGCCCTCGGGTTCGTCGCGGCCATGAGCTGCGCTGACGTTCCCCTCGACGAGATCTTCCGCGAACTCTCCCATCAACCGATCTACGGTGAGGTCGCGAGCGAAGCTGCGTGGATCGTCCGGGACACGGACCTCTTGGGTCGGGATATCCTTACGGCCGTTCGCGACGCGACCCACCGCAGCCCGTCCCCGGGGTGGGAGGAGTTCCTCCAGGGGCTCGTGACGACCTCCGAGAGCGGGGGCGACCTACGCTCGTACTTCCTCGCGCAGGCCGATCGCTACGAACGCGACGGTATGGTGCGCGTCCAGGGTCAGCTCGAGCGGCTTGGGACCTACGCCGAGGCCTATGTGACGGTCGCGGTCGCGTTCCCGCTCTTCCTGCTCGTGATCCTGACGGTCTTCACGCTCATCGAGGGAGCGGCGAACCATCTGTTGACCTTCGTATGGCTTACCGCGCTCGGCATCATACCGGCGGCCGAACTCGCCTTCGGACTTCTGTTCCGACGCCTCGGAGAGGACACATGAGCGGTTCTAAGGATAGCCCCGCGTCGCCTCGCCTCCAGGGGCCTCCCACCCCCTTCTCCGAGGAACGGGCCCAGCGCCGCGATCGCCGGACGCTCCGGGTCTCGATCGCCGCGGCCCTGGCCCTGTGGGTCGTCGCCGGACTGAACGCCGCGGGCACGGTCACCCTCGAGATCCGCCCCGGCGAAGGCGCCGGGTGGAACCCCGCGCTCGACTTCGTGGTCCTCGGTCTCATCGCCCTGCTCCTGCCGTACGGGATCGTTCGCGCCCACCACGTCCGTGCAGTGGAAGGCATCGAGCGGCGCCTCCCCGACTTCCTGGGAGACGTCGCGGAGTCGGGTTCCCAGGGGCTCACGCTCCCCGATGCGATCCGGACGGCCGCGCGTGGGCAGTACGGACCCCTCACCCCAGAGATCCGACGCATGGCCACCGAGCTCAACTGGGGCATCCCCGCCGAAGAGGTGCTCGCCGGCTTGGAGCAGCGCCTATCGACCCCGCTCGTGAAGGAGGCGTTCGCGGTCGTGGGCCGCGCCCAGGCGACCGGCGGTCGCTACCCCGAGGTCCTTCGCCGGGTCGCGCACGACCTCCGTTCGACCCAGCTCATGCGGGAGCGTCGACGCGACATGATGCGCACCTACGTCATCGTGGTCGCTCTCGCCTACGCGGTCTTCCTCCTGACGGTCTACGTCCTCGCCGCGGTCTACCTCCCCGAGCTCCTGGCCGCCGGCGCCTCGTCGGGTTTCGGGTCGACGGGCTACCTCGTCGGGACGGCGGTCGTCGCGAGCCTGTTCCTGGCGCTGTTCGTGGCGGTGATCGCCCACGGCGTGGGTGACGGGCTCGTTGCCGGCTTCCTGTACCGCGGTCGGTTCGCGGAGGGGTTGACGCTCTCCGCCGGACTTCTGATGGTCGGCTGGGTGGTCCTGCGCTTCGTGGTCGCTCCGATCGCGGGAGGAGCGTAGACCGTGACGGCGCTCCCGGCTCTCGATTCCCGGATCCGCGGGACCGCCGAGGTTCGTCCCGGAGAAGATTCGGGCGAACTCTCCTACCGGATCTTCGAGCCCGCGCTCTCTACGGAAGAACGCCGTTGGCTCGGCGAGATCCGTCGGCGGCTCTTCGCGGTGGACCTGATCCGACCGGAGGATCCGACGGAGGCAGAGGCGCGGCTCATCGAGCGGATCGAGGCCCTTGCGCGGGTGGATCCCCGTCTACAGGACCCGGGCCGTCGGGCCCGGATGACGTACTACCTGGTCCGGGACCTGGTGGGCTTCGGACCGATCGACGTACCGATGCGCGACCCCGACATCGAGGACATCTCGTGCGACGGGGTGGGAATCCCTCTGTTCGTTCACCACCGCCGCTGGGGCTCGCTCGCCGCCAACCTCTCCTTTCCCGACCCGACCGAGCTGGACCTCTTCGTAGGGAGCCTCGCGCAGCGCTCGGGCCGCCATCTATCGGTGGCCGAGCCTCTCGTGGAGGGAGCGCTTCCCGGGGGTGCCCGCCTCGAGGCCAGCCTCGGCACGCAGATCACGACGCGCGGGTCAACGTTTACCATTCGCCGGTTCCGGGAGCGAGCGTTCACCCCTGTCGACCTCGTCCGCTCCGGCACGATCGACTCCGAAACGATGGCCTACCTATGGCTCGTGGTCGAGTCGGGCCGATCGTTCGTCGTCCTCGGAGGAACGGCCAGCGGCAAGACGACGACGCTGAACGCGCTCCTCCACTTCGTCCCGGCCGAGCGCAAAATCGTTTCGATCGAGGACACCCGGGAGCTCCACCTGCCCCACGAGAACTGGGTCCCGCTCGTAACCCGCGGCCCCGCGCCCCGGGCCGAAGAGGCGGGGAGCCCGGAGGTCGGGGCCATCGACATGTACGACCTGCTCAGCGCCGCGCTGCGCCAGCGCCCGCAGTACCTGGTCGTGGGCGAGGTCCGAGGGCGAGAAGCCTACACCGTGTTCCAAGCGATGGCGACCGGCCGGACCTGCTGCGCGACCTTCCATGCCGAGAGCCTCCGGGCGATGGTCCAAAGGATGGAGAACCCGCCGATCTCGCTCCCGCGAGCGCTGCTGGCGGCCCTGCCGGTCGTCCTCGTCCAAGCCCAAGTGCGCGTGGACGATA
>JAKAYT010000039.1 GCA_021826685.1 Thermoplasmata archaeon | reverse complement strand
GACGTGCTACGGTCCGATGGCCGGTTGCACGAATCCGGGTCCAAACTCCACGGGGTGCCTGGGTGACGTCACCTGTTGGGTCGTTCCGATTACGACGGCGAGCGGTAGTGCCCCCTCTCCCTCGTCGCTTGAGATCTATGTGGAGAATCAGTTATCGCAGACCGTTTCCACGTCCGGCTGGAATTTCTCGATCCTTACGTCGACGGTTCCGCCGGGGATCGTGTCGTACGCCCCCGGATCGGTCGCCGGTCTTTCCGGACCCGGCTGGACTGCGACATCTCCGTACACGACCGGTTCGCCTCTTACCACCGTGATGAAGCTCTGGATCGATGTCGGAGCCCCCACGTCGTTCACCAACCAGACGTTGACGCTCGAGACGGTCGGCGTCACGGGCTACTCGGGCACCCTTACCGTCCCGCTCCCCACCTAACCGGCTCCGTGACGGCCCGACGCTTCCCCGTCGCGTTACGAGGGAGGGTTACTTCGGCCGGTCATCGCATTCGAGGGCGTCGATAGGCTCGTACCGCACTTCCAGCAGAACGTCTCCTTCGGATAGACCACGGCGCCGCAATTGGGACACGCCAGCTCTTGGGTCGCCGCGGGGCGCGCCGTGCTGCCCGAAGCGAGAGGAGCCGAAGAGGCACCGGGCCCCGCCGGAGGACTCTCGGCTCCCGCGGTCCCCGACGATGGCGCGGCTCGGCTCGCCGCCTGCTCTCGGCGCATGCGCCGCTGCTTGAAGACCGCGTAGATCAGGAGACCGATGAAGAACACGATCCCTACGATGAGGTAGTCGCTGTAGATCGCGCCGACAATGAGCCCGTAGACGCCCCCCCATCCGTTCGCGACCACGGGTCCGGCGATCCCGTTATAGGTAGGGTCTCCGACGAGGAACACGTACGTCCCGTTCCGGCCGGAGTTATTCGTGTAGAACAGGCTCATCTGCCAGTCCCAGATGTTCGAGGAACTGATCGCCTCGGAGAACCTGATCGTCTGGTTTCCGGTCTGATTGACTACGCTCTGGGTGTAGGAGGTAAAGGGATATCCGGAACTACAGTTCGGATCGCTCCGGCCCGTGGCGCCGGGACAAGTGCTGAGGTAGAGGGTCATATTCCAACTCTCGTTGCCGCTGGGGATCCGATTGAAGTCGACCAGCAATGTCCAGGTGAAGTTCGTTCCGGGACCGCCGAAGTACGGCGATACGGTGGCGTTCTGCAGGATGTAATTCGACGAGGAAGCCGCTGCTGTCGGCGCGAGCACGACCGGGACCTCGAAGGCCGTGCTGATGGCCGGGCTGACGGCAAGTATCGCTACGCCGACGACGGCGAGCCACTTGATGCTCTTCTGACCCATCCAAACCGGGATCCCAAGCCCGAAGAGCAACGCGGCGACGGTGGCAGTCAGATATTCTCCGATCAGGAACGAGCCCGCGGTCACGACGATCGCGATCGCGATGAGAACGGCCAAGCCCACTCGAGTGTTGAAGAACGCTCGGATCCGTCCTTTCGCCATGCCCGCGGGGCGAGCCCGGCACCCCTTTATAAGGAAAACACCCCGCGGTGGAGCGAATGAGCGGACCTTCACTTCGATACGCTCTGGTGATCCTCGACGGACTCGGAGATCGACCGAATCCCGCGACGGGAGGCCTAAGTCCCGTTCAAGCGGCGCATACCCCGGAGCTCGACCGGGCCCTTGCGAGGGGCCAAATGGGGTTGGTCGACGTGATCGGTCCGGGAACCGCGCCGGAGTCCGATGCCGGCGTTCTTTCGCTCCTGGGCTACGATCCCGTGCACGATTCGCCCGGACGGGGCGTGCTCGAGGCAGAAGGCATCGGCATACGCGTTGCGAGCGGGGAGGTCGCATTTCGGCTGAACTTCGCCACAACGAACGGCGCCGGTACGGTCGTGGACCAGCGGGTCGGCCGATCGTTGACCACGCACGAGTCGGAGGCCCTCGCGCAGTCGCTCACGCACGGCGACCTCCTCCAAGACCTTGGCATCGAGGCCACGGTCCGGGCGACCGTAGGTCACCGGGGAGTTCTGATCCTTCGGGCGCGCTCGGGAGACGCTCTCTCGCCCCGGGTAACGAATGCCGACCCATTCTACGAGCGTGTCGGGGGAATGGGACGAGCGCGGGCCGATGCCGACCGGCGTATCCCCGAGGTCCGGCCGGAGAGCGACGACCCGGCCGCGGCCCGGACCGCCACCGCGGTCAATGCCTTCATCGCTCGATCCGCCCTCCGGCTCGCGGGCGACCCCACAAACGCACGTCGCGCCATCGCAGGCAAGCCGGTGGCGAATGGCATCCTGCTTCGGAACGCGGGAACCGTTCCTTCCTCTCTCCCGAAGCCGTGGCGGGAGCGTTGGGGGATCGCGGGTGCGGCGATCACCGAAATGCCGGTGGAGCGTGGGATCGCCCGACTCATAGGTCTCGCTGACGAGTATGTAGGCCCTATGGGCCCCGACCGTGACGCCGGATACCGCGAGCGAGCCGAACGCACCCTCCGGGCGCTCTCCCGGTATCCCTTCGTCTACGTCCACCTCAAGGGGCCGGACGAACCCGGCCACGATGGCGATGCGCCGCGCAAGCAGGAGATCATCGAGGCGATCGATCGCTCTTTTTTCGGCCCATTCTTCGCCAGCGTGGACCTGGATCGTACGCGCATCGTGGTCACTGCGGACCATGCGACCCCGGCGATCCTGCGAGCCCACTCGGACGATCCCGTGCCGCTCCTCCTCGTCGGAGCCAGGGCCGCTTCGGCGACCGAGGCCGTCCCCCGGACGTTCGGCGAACAGGCGGCCTCGATAGGGGTTCTCGGCCGCTTGCACGGGTCCGACGTGATGCCGCTACTCTTAGAACGGTCGGTTCGGACCCCGACATGAGATCTCGCGCGATACGGGTGCCCCGCAGCGAAGGCGAAGAGGCCCGCCGCGCCCTGGTCCACGCGGGCAAGCTACGCACCGATCTCCGAATCCGCGTCGACGGCAGTGATGTAGTCCTCCCCGTCGGGCCGGGAGCGCTTCCCGTGCGCGGATCGGTTGCGGAGGAGGAGTTCTTGCCTCTATCGGACCGAGGTCCCGCGCGTCGGTACCAGGATCTGGTCTCCCTCCCTCCGGACCGACGTGCCTTGCTCCCGCGCGCGTTCGACGTGATCGGCGATATCGTGCTCGTCCGCATCCCGAGAGAGTTGGAACCGGACGCTCATGCGATCGGAGATGCGTTGCTCCGGTTCGTGCCCGGGGCGCGCCTGGTCGGAGTCGATATGGGCGTACATGGGCCGGACCGTCGTCGGTCCCTGCGCAGGGTTGCGGGAACCGGGAGCTGGAAGACGCAACATCGAGAGAATGGGATCTCGATCGAGGTGGACGTCGAACGCGCGTACTTCTCGCCCCGTCTCGCGCGCGAGCATGCGCGCGTGGCCGGAGCCGTCTGCCGGGGCGAGACGGTGTACGACCTGTGCTGCGGGGTCGGCCCGTTCGCGCTCGCAATCGCCCGCGATGGTCGGGCCACCGGAGTGGCGGCGGTGGACCAGAACCCCGACGCCCTCGAACTCCTTCGCACGAGCCTGGGCCGGTTGGCTCCGCGTATCCCCGTCGAGGTCGTCCAGGACGATGTCGAGCGATTCTTGGCGAGGGCCGAACCCGCGGATCGCGCCATCCTGAATCTTCCGCTGCAAGGGATTAAGTATCTACCGTCAGTGGCACGCGTCGTCCGCCCCGGCGGTTCGATTCATTACTACGAGGTGGTCGAACGCGCGGAGCTCGACACACGAGCGATGACCATCCTAGAACGAACCGGAGAACGCAGTGACTGGTCGATCCGAGAGAGCCGAGAGGTCCACGCGTACTCTCCCACATCCGACCTGCGCGCCTACACGCTCGAGCGACGGGGCGCCGCATGAGGACCGTCGTTGATCTCGCCGACGTCTCCGATAGTGATCGCCCGCTGGTCGGAGGCAAAGCGAGCAAGCTCGGCGAGCTGGTCCGGGAAGGTCTCCCAATTCCACCGGGGTTCGTGATCACCACCGAGGCGTACGTCTCCTTCGCATCGATCCCTTCGCTCGCCAAAGTGATTCGGGAGTCGCTCGACCAGATCGACCCCGCGAAGGCCGATACCGTAGAGGCGGCATCGCAACGGATCCGCGCCGCGTTCGAAGCGACCGAGTTCCCGGCGAGCTTACGCCAAGAGCTCGTCCGGGCGTACGAATCCTATGCCAAGGATCACTCCGTGCGGTTCTCCGCAGTACGATCCAGCGCGACCGCCGAGGACCTAGAAGGAGCCTCGTTTGCCGGGCTGCAGGACACGTATCTCAACGTCACCGGGACGGACTCGATCCTCCGGATGGTCCGACGCTGCTGGAGTAGCGTGTTCACTCCTCGGGTCATCGCCTACCGAGCCCGCAAGGGCTTCGAGCACTCGGAGGTCGCGCTCGCCGTACTTGTTCAGAAGATGGTCGACTCGACCGTGAGCGGGATCCTCTTCACGCGCGATCCCAACACCGGCGAGAATCGAATGATCATCGAGGCCGGGTGGGGACTTGGCGAAGCGATCGTCGGGGGCGAAGTGACCCCGGACCATTACGTCATCGACGGATCCACCCAGAGCATCATCCAGAAGCAACTCAGCGATCAGAGGTTCCGAATCGTCCGGGCCGAAGGTGGAGGGAACGAGCGACAGGATGTCCCCGAGAAGGACCGCCGCGCTCAGAAGCTCTCGGACGAGCGGATCAAGAGTCTCGCGTCCCTCGGACGGAGGATCGAGGCGCACTACCGTCGGCCGATGGACGTCGAGTGGTGCGCGGACCGCCACGGCCTCTACATCGTCCAAGCGCGCCCGGTGACGACCATCCCCGGAGGGGACGGCTCCGCACCGTCATCTACGTCGCGCGCTTCCCCCGCCGGGATGTCGAGTGCCCGCCCGCCTCCGCAGTCGCCTCCAAGTTCCGAGGAAGAGCCGATTGTGCGAGGGTTCGGGGCGAGCCCTGGGGCTGCGAGCGGGGTGGCCCGGATCCTTGCCGGGCCGTCGGACATGGAGAAGCTCCGGCCGGGAGAGATCCTCGTGACCTCGATGACGACCCCGGACATGGTGCCGGCGATGGCGCACGCCGCGGCCATCGTCACCGACGAGGGCGGCATGACCTGCCATGCGGCGATCGTATCCCGCGAGCTCGGGGTTCCTTGCGTCGTCGGGACGCGCTCTGCGACGAAGACCATCACGGACGGTAGCGAGGTCACCGTAGATGGCAAGACTGGTTCGGTCTACCGGGGTCGGCGAGCGACGGTCGTGGCTCCCTCCCCCGCCGCTGGAGATTACGGGTTGGCCGGGTACGCCGGCGGCGCTCACTCGTCCCCCGTCACCGCAACGAAAATCTACGTGAACGTGGGGGTCCCGGAGAAGGCGACCGAGTACGCGCAGCTCCCGGTGTCCGGCGTCGGCCTGCTCCGGACGGAGTTCATATTCACCGCCCACGTTCGTGAGCATCCGCTCAAGCTCCTCCAAGAGGGAAAGCGCGAAGAACTCGTGCGCCGCCTCGCCGACGGGATCGCCCAGGTCTGCCAGGCTTTCCATCCGCGACCGGTGATCATCCGTACGTCCGACTTCAAGACGAACGAGTACCGCGGGATGCCCGGCGGGGCCCAGTTCGAACCCGAGGAGGAGAACCCGATGATCGGATGGCGCGGCTGTTCGCGCTACATCGCTCCCGCGTTCCGTCCTGCGTTCCTGGCCGAGCTCGAAGCGATCCACCGGATCCGCACCGAGCGGGGACTGAAGAACGCCCACGTCATGCTGCCGTTCGTTCGCAATACTTGGGAGCTCGAAGAGATCGCGGGTATGATGCGCGACGCGGGCCTCCGACGTTCCCGCGATTTCCAGCTCTACCTCATGGCCGAGGTCCCGTCGACGGTGCTGCTCGCACGGGATTTCTCGAAATTCTGCGACGGTTTCTCCATCGGATCAAACGATCTCACCCAGCTCGTGCTCGGCGCCGATCGTGACTCCGAGACCCTGGGCCGGATGGGATATTTTGACGAACGCGACCCGGCGGTCCAACGCGCCATCGAGCTATTGATCGAGGGCGCGCACGCAGAGCACCGGACCGTGGGGATCTGCGGCCAAGGTCCCAGCGTCTACCCCGAGTTCGCGGAGTTCCTGGTGCGCCAAGGGATCGATTCGATCTCGCTCAACGCCGACACCGTGGTTCCGACCATCCGTACGATCGCCTCGCTCGAGCAGCGGATGAAGCTCGAAGGCTTTCGCCGCGCCCCGGCCTGACCGCGCTACCCCCCATCGTTCATAGCCTCGGGCCGGCCGGATAACCCCCAACCTTCTGAAGTCCGAGTTATCCGGCGGGAGCGCTCCGCGGAGGGCGCCAGTGCGGAGGGCCAAGGGGGGGAACGGGGGGAAGAGAAAGTTGGGCATCCGCGCCCAACTCATAGACCGTCATCGACCGGAGCCGGCGGAGTCCCAGGCGGACGAGGTGCCGGGTCAGGCGCGCGGAATCGGACAGCAGCGCGTACGTCGCCCTGGGGCCCCCAAGCCGGGAACGGATCGCATAGCGTACGAGGCCCGTCGCCACCCCTCGGCCACGTGCCAGGGGTTGCGTCGAGACCCCGAAGAACAGTGCCCGGCGCTCGCGTCGATAGATCAGGGCCGCACCAAGCCGTTCCCCATTGTCGTCTACCACCACGGGTAATAGCGCCTCCCCGGGGTTAGGATGATGGCGAAGAATGTCGAGCGCACTCGCAAACTCGGGCGACTCCTTCTCTCCCACCCATAGCTGCGCGAGATCGTGAGCATCTTCGTCGTCGGCCAGGTGGGCCGTGCCGCAGCCCGGCACATGAGCGGCGATGCGGCGGCCGGCGAGGATCTCGAGAGCATCCTCGCGTGGAGCGAACCCGAGGTACCGCAGGGTGCGATCGATGTACGGTGGAACGGGGCGCGCGACCCGGAAGGTCGGTCGGACCGCGCGCTGGAAGTATTGGTCGAGTGCACGCTCGAAGAAACCCGTCTGTCGGCTAGCCCCGACCCGATCCACGGTGACAAAGTTGAATCGAGGCGCCGGTATCCGGTCGTGCAACAGCAGGGTCCCGCCCGCGAAGCCGACCGTGAAACCTCCGAGGCTGAGCACCAGCGCTTGCTCGTCAGCGAGGAGAGCATCGGCAAGCTCTGCAGGCCTAGGGTCGGTCACGGGGAACCCGGCCGGGGACGATGGCGTTCTTTAAAGAATCCTTGCCTTCCTGCGCTCCCGCCGCCGGTCCAGCCGGCGGAGTGAGATCGCATGAGCTACCCATCGCTCCGACCACCCGCAACCGTGGCGATCATCGGCGCCGGCAACATGGGCAGTGGGATCGCCCAGGCCTGCGCCCAAGCCGGGTTTACCGTGCGCGTGCGCGACCTCGACGCTTCGATGCTCGATCGCGGACGCTCGCTCATCGCGAAGACGCTCCAAGGGGCCATCGACCGGAAGAAGCTCACTCCCGCCAAGCGAGACGAAGTCCTCTCCCGAATCTCGTTTACGACCGGCCTCGCGGACGCCGCAAAGGACGCCGCCCTGGTCGTCGAGGCCGTTTTCGAGGACGAGACGGTCAAGGGACCAGTGTTCCGCGAGCTGGCCGGCATTGTCGGTACCGACACGATCGTCGCGACGAACACCTCCTCGCTTTCCGTCACGAAGCTCGCGGACGGATTCCCCGAACCCGGTCGCTTCGCCGGTCTCCACTTCTTCTTTCCCGCCGCCGTGAACAAGCTCCTCGAGGTGATTGCCGGGGACCGCACCGATCCCGTCGTAGTGCGGCAGCTCGAGCAGTTCGGCTATCGCCTGCGGAAGATCCCGATCCGCACGGCCGACCGCGCCGGGTTTGCCGTCAACCGGTTCTTCGTTCCGTACCTGAACGAGTCGTGCCGTCTCGCGGAGGAGGGCGTCGCGAGCCTCGCGACGATCGAGGAGGTCGGTCGAGAGCTCTTCGGAGCCACGTTGGGCCCGTTCGAACTGATGAACGTCACGGGGATCCCGATTGCCTTTCACGCGCAGCACTCGCTGTTTGCCGCGTTCGGCCCGGCGTACGCTCCGAGCCGGTTGCTTGAGCAGCAGTTCTCCTCCCGCCAGCTCTGGGACTGGAGGTCAACGAAGGTCGTGGGGAACCAGAAGGCTGCGGTCCGGGACCGGCT
>JAKAYT010000038.1 GCA_021826685.1 Thermoplasmata archaeon | reverse complement strand
GAGGCCCGCCATCGAACCGATCGCCACGTTTCCCGACGCGGCGAGGCGCCTCAGGCTGATCAGACGGGTCCACAGGACCACGGCGACCGACATTCCCGCGCCGACCCCGATCGAAACGATGAGCATTGTCAGGGTGCCGAAGAAGGGAAGGAACAGCCCCCCGTTCGGGAACCCCACGATCACCCCGGGATAATTCCACCACGCGGCTCCGCCGCTGGCCGTGGTGAGGACGATCACGGTGAGGTGCGTGTAGCCGGTACGGGCGAACACGAGCATTCCGCCCATGATCATCGCCGCGAACGCGAAGACCGCGGCGATCAGCAGGAAGAGTGGGATGGCCCACCGCCGCGCCAGCACCTGACGGGTAGCCCGGAAGGTGAATACGGACCGGGCGACGGGTCCGCCCTTCGACGTCATTGCCGAACCATCCGGTCGCCCCTTTATTGGAGCGCCGTGCTAACTTCTACGCCTCGTAGTAGGTTCCCGAGGCCGCCTCCCCGGTACGGGGAACGTTCCCGGTCCCGGAGGCGAGGGAGCCGGCGTCGGGCCGGGGGGCGGCCGGGCTGGGGGCCGCCATCGGTGAGCTCGCCGGTGCGCCGGCCGCCGACGTCGATGCGCGGCCGTAGCCAAAGCGTGCCAGGCGACCGATGAGGTAGACCGTCTCCAGGGACATCGCGACCACCATCACGCCGGCGAACGGAGCGTATCCGGACCCCGGAAGGAAAAGGAAGGAGCCCACCCAGCTGAGGCCCATCGCGAGGAAGGCGGCGCCGACCTCCCCGCGAAGGACCAGCGAGGAACGCGATACCCGGGTGAACTGGGTCCCTCGCCAAAGGATGTAGATCCCCCCGCTCATGATCGTCGCCATCGCGATCGCTCCGACGATGGGGACGTCGATGGCCCACGGCGCGACAAAGGCGGTCGCGGTCAACGCATAGAGCGCCCAGCGGTCCTCGTCGTCATCGAAACGGCATCCCCGGATCAGAACGGCCATCGTGACGCCCATCGGCCAGTAA
The DNA here is from genome assembly GCA_021826685.1 of Thermoplasmata archaeon. GTDB lineage: Archaea > Thermoplasmatota > Thermoplasmata > Lutacidiplasmatales > UBA184 > Lutacidiplasma. The sequence continues at coordinate 7,620 of JAKAYT010000038.1, read as the reverse complement.
TACCAGACCGAACTCAGCGAGACGAGCAACGCGTGGCCGACCGCCCCGAACGAATCGATCGCGGGCGGTAGCATGCCGGGCACGAGGGCGGCAAACGCCCAGCTCATGAACACCTCGTTCCCCACGACGAGCAGGGCCAACGTCCAGGTCCATGCCCCTCCCGCCGCAATGGGATGTTCCGATTGCTCGAACACGAGCGAGAGGAGCCACAGCCCGAACGGCACCATCATGAACTGTGCGGCGAGGCCGAAGACCGTGAATCCTGTGATCGTGGGGACTTCGATGTAGTACGCTGTCCCCATCCAAAAGATGAGTTGGCTGAGCAGGATCCCAATCCCGAGCACGGCGGTGGAAATGGACGGGCGCTTGGGCCCGAGCAGGAGTCGCCAAAGAACGTAGAGGTTCAGGGCGACCATCCCGGCAGCGATCAACGCGGCCCAGGATGTGGCGGGAGTGACCGCAAGGAGCCCTGCCCACATCGATCCAGCGCTTCCTCTCTTCGGGAACCGGTCGGGCCGGGTTCGCCCGGTCCCGCGGCGACCTTTCGGAGGTGGGGGCCCTATATCGGACGGTGGTTCGTACTAGGCCCCGGGGGCCGAGCCATGTTCCCCGCCGTCGGATCGGTCTCGCGATGAGCGGCCAGAAATCCGCGGAACCGGCTCAGGTACGTCGTCCGCTCCTCCCAGAACGGCATGTGGGAGCTTTGTGCGAAGATCTCGATCTCGGCTCCCGGGATGGCTCGGGCGATCTGCTCCGCCACTCGGGGGCTCACCTCGTCGTACCGGCCCCCGGTCACCCGAGTCGGAGCCCGGATGGCCCCGAGACGGTCGACGAATCGGAGGTCCTTGATCGTGCCGACGATCGTGAACTCGTTCGGTCCGTTCATGTAGAGGTACACGGGCCGGCTGATGTTGTCGAGCGTATAGGTCACCGGCGGGGGCCACGGCCAAACGCGGCAGACATGGCGCCGGTAGAACTCCATCATCGCGGCTTCGTATTCCGGCGTGTCGAACTGGCCCGTCTCCTCGCCCCGATGCAGGACGGCCTGGACGGGCGGGGGGAGCTCGGTGATCCATCGCCGCATCTCCTCCGTCGCGAACGGGATGTCGGCGACTCCTCCCGCGGTCGTCAGCGTGCGGACCGCTTCGGGGTGAGCGAGCGTGTAGGCGAGCGCCAGCGTGCCTCCGTAGCTCGAGCCGAAGAGGTGCACCCGGCCCAGATCGAGGGTACGTCGGAGTTCTTCCACCTCGAGTACGTTGTGTTCGAGGGTGAACAGCGAGGTGTCCGTAATGCGGGCGCTCCGCCCGCATCCCAGTTGGTCATAGAAGACAACGCGGTAACCATCGCGAGAAAGATCGGCCATCGGCTGCAGGTAGTCATGCGTTCCGCCCGGCCCTCCGTGCATGCAGAGAACCGTTTCCCGGGCGTCGGAAGGGCCGCAGATCCGATAGTACATCGGATAGCCGGTGACCGAGACCGTGCCTTCCTTCATCGGCTCTGGCCAGCCGTCCGTCATCGATCCCGGGACGGTGCGGGCGGTTTATAACCGTGGTACGAGACTAGCTCTTCCTCGCGGAGGTGCCCCACTCCCCCGCCGCCCTGGTCAGGACGTTCGGCGGAGGGCGGACGTACTCGAGCAGGTGCGGCACGGTCGGGTGGGCCTGTTCGGAGCCGAGGTTCGAGGCGAGCGCGAAGGCGCTGCGGAGCACGCCGATGTGCGTGAGCGCCTGGGGGTAGTTTCCCAGCGGTAGACGGCGCACGGGGTCGTACTCTTCGCTGAAGAGCCGCAGCGGGCCGGCCACGCTCAGCAGCTCGTTCCAGTCGGAAATCGCCGATTCCAACCGGCCCATCCGTGCGAGGCACTCGACCCGCCAGAACGAACAGGCGAGGAACGATCCCTCGGGCCCCATCGGGTCGCGGTCGGTGAGGAACCGCATCACGAACGGGCCGTGCGTCAGCGTTCGGTCGATGTAACGGACCGTGCCGTCGATACGGGGATCATCGAAGGGGAGGAACCGAACGAGCGGAATTCGCAGGTTGCTCGCGTCGGGCTGGTCCGAGTCGAAGGCCTGCATGAACGACCGGCGTCGCTCATCCCACCCCCGCCGCTCGACCACCGATCGGATCTCGTTCGCCGTCCGAGCGAAGCGTTCCGCGACGGCCCGCCCCTCGAAGCGCTCGGCCAGTTCCGACGCGCGGTCGAGAGCGACCCAAGCCATCACCTTCGAGTGCACGTAGTGCTGCGGCGGGCCCCGGGCCTCCCAGATCCCATGGTCGGGCTCGGTCCACCGACGCTCCACGCTCTCGGCGAGGCCCCGGAGCATCGGCCAGTACGTTGCGACGTGCTCTTCGTGAAGGTGGGCGTACAGGAGTGCGGCCGAAAGAATCTCTCCGTAGATGTCGAGCTGGAACTGGGTCTCGGCCCGGTTCCCGACCCGGACCGGGCGCGCGTCCATGTAGCCCGACCACCCGGGGAGCGAGCGTTCGGGAACGATTCTCTCCCCGTGGGCATCGTACAGAGGGCGAAGCAGGCCCTCCGGACTCCCCGGGACCCCGAGCCTTCCGATCACCCAGCGCAGAAACCCTTCGGCTTCCTCGACGTGCCCCAGCAGCAGGAGGGCCTGAGCGGAGAACGCAGCGTCCCGGAACCACGCGTAGCGATAGTCCCAGTTCCGGCCCCCGGTGGGCCACTCGGGGATGGAGGTCGTCGCGGCGGCCACGAATGCGCCGCTTTGGCGTTGGGAAAGGAGCTTGAGGGCCAACTCCGAACGGAGCACCCAGCGTCGCCAGGCACGGGGGAGGCGTCCGAGCGGCGCCGCACCCCGTCGGACCCATGTCTGCCAGAACTGGATGGACTGCTCGAGCAGGACCCGAGAGCTGGGGAGCCCGGCGGGTCGGTCCCCCCGGATCAGTTCGATCGCCCAGGGCTCGCCGGGCCGGACGGTTCCCCCTCCGACCATCCCCCCGTCGGTGAGGGTCAGGGGAGACGGGTGCATGTAGGTCCAATGAGCGAGGTCCGCTCGCGCGATGGCGCCGGAGGCCGTGGTTTCCCAGGTGAGCTGTACGCTCCCGTAGCCGGGTCGCGCATCGAGCCGGGTGCGGATGGAGATGGGGCCGCCCCTCGCTGAGACGAGGCGGATTAGCATCGAGGGAGAGGACGGTTGGTCGATCGTGATCGGCATGAAGTCGACGATGGTGAGGGTGCGCCGCTTGGAGAGCTCGAAGCGCGTGCGAAGGACGTTGGTACCCGTGATGTACTCGATGCTCGCGCGGCCCGATCGCACCGGCACGACCTCGAGCATTCCCCCTTTCGAGGGGTCGAGCACTCGCCCGAGCACGCTCGGCGACGAGAAGCGGGGCAGGCACATCCAATCGACCGAACCGAGGGGAGAGACGAGCGCTACGGTTTCGAGGTTGCCGATGACCCCGTACTCGGTGATCGGAAGGAACCCGGGTCGAGGGACGTTGGGGTCGAACAGGTAGGAGGTGGGGGTAGGAGACGGGGGGTTTCTCATCCGTCCACCCCCCGGCGCGCGGCGAGCGCATGGGCGACTTCGGTCCAAGTGCGAATCCGCGGGAGGTTGAGCCGCGCCGAGCGTCGGGCGCTGCGGTCGGTACGGGAGCTCCAATGGTCGGCCCCCCAAAACCACACGGCTTTCATGTGCGCTGCGCGCGCGCCTCGAATATCCACCGGTAGATCTCCCACATGCACGGAGTTCCTCGGCGGGGCGCGAAGGTGATGAAGGCAATCCCAGAAGATCCGAGGATCCGGCTTGGCCCAACCCACCTCGCTCGAAATCGCCAGCGCGTCGAACCAGTCCATCATTCCATCCTCCGCGAGCCGCCTCCGTATCGAGATGGGCGTCTCCTCTAGGATGTTCGAGACGAGCCCGATACGGCGACCCTGTCGACGCATCCGCTCCACGAACTGTTCGGAGCCGGGCGTGCGATGCACCGGGATCTGCGCGACGACCCGGTCGAGTTCGAATTCCAGAGCCCCGACGTCCACTCGGATGCCGACATGCTTTCCGAGCCACGCCGCGGCCAAGCGCGGGCTCCACGCCGTGCCGTCGACGACATGCCGCCGCCGCTCAAGGCTCAGCGCCTTCGAACTCGTGCGGACCTCGGCCGAGCTTGCGCCCGCCGCCCGCAGGCAGTCGCTCCAGACGCGGAGCTTGCGCCGCCGGAAGTCCGCGCGCTCGTGGGGGCGCTGGTACCACAAAGTGTACCAAAGATCCAACGTCACGGCGTCGACCACGGGACTCCATCCGGACCGGGACCGGTCCGTATTAAACGCGGACCGGGGCGCCGGGCCCACCCCCATGCCGGGCGATGGCGTAAATGGATGGCGCATCTTGCGCGCATCCTTCGCGGGGCGGCTCGGCGACGTTCCGCGTCGAAGGTGAACCGTGTTGCTCGCGCCCGAATGGGACGACCGCCTCCTGAGAGGGTTCCGGTTCGCCTGCCGACCGGGGTGCGGGCTCTGCTGCTACACCCAACCGCGCCTGGACCGGGAGGAGCTCGCCCGTTTGCGAGCCGACCGCGAAGTCCCACTGCGGCGCGACGGCGGTCTCGTCCTCCACGTCGAATCCTTCCCGGACGGGGGTTCCTGCCGCCTGCTATCGGAGAACCGCTGCTCCGTCCACTCGCTCCGGCCGCTTGTGTGCTCCAGCTTCCCGGTCGAGATGTACGCCGGGCTGAACGGTTGGCAACCGTCGTTGGTGCTCTCTTGTCCGGGGCTCTCGTTGGAGCCTCTGGACGATTGGGCCCGAGGCGTCGTGCCGACCTCGTCGCCGTCGGGCCTGGATCCCGAGCTACGCTCGGCCCGTCGCCGAACCGCCCGAACCTCCGCCGCCGCCGTCCCTGCGGCCGTGGCACGCGCACGTCGTCGCTGGGAGGCCCGGCTCCGTCGGCGCGGATTGTGGACGGATCGCGCGTCCCTTCGGACCGCGATGGCCCCCCGCCTCCATCGATTCGATGCGGAGAATCTTCCGGGTGAGGAGCCCCCGGACCCTGGGGAGGGGCGGGAACTCCTACCGATATTCTTCGACGGACGGCCCGGCCCGGTTGCGATCGGCGCCCACCCGCTGGGCTGGTCGCTCGACGAGCTCGCACCGCGCGGCGGGGTCGCCCGGGCCCTCGGGGTCTTTTCGGTCCCGGCCGAGATCCCCACCATCGACGACGCCGCCGCTCGGCGGCTCGCCGGCTATCTGGTCTACTGGCTCCATCGCGACCAACTCATCGACGGGATCCTCTCGGTCGCCTCGGAAGACGACGAGCCGACGCCGCTCGCAGAGCGGCTCGACTCGGAACTAGGGTTCATCCGGTCCACGGTCCTCTCTCGCGCGCTCGTGCGCGCCCACCTCGGTGGGGAGTACGGACGCATCCTTGGTCGCTCGGCGATCGATCGCGGGATCGCGGCGAGCGACGCCGATCTCCTCGATCGCGATAGCCCCGGATCGATCCCTTAGCGGACCCTCGGGAAACGACGGCCGAGCGAGGACTCGAGACGGTCCACCAGCGCCTCCTCCGCGGCCGGGCTCCACGATTCCGAGGTAGCTCGCGTCTCGTCCGACCAGTGCCGAGGAGCTTCGGCCTTCGCTCGGACGGCGTACGCGTTGCGCCACTCCGCCGGAAGCGCGGCACCGAGCGGCGGCCCGTCCGTATTCCCGCGCAGGACCTCGCCCACGCGGGCCAAGGTCAGGGCGACGTTCGACGGATCGTACCCTCCGCCTCCCGTAATCACGAGGCGTCCCGCGCAGCTCGAGCGGGCGAACGAGAGTAGTTCTCGAAGGATCTCCGCGTACCCGGTCCGCGTGTACTGGAGCTGCGCGAGGGGGTCTCCCGCGTGCCCATCCACCCCGTGCTGGAGGATGATGAGCGCAGGCCGGTACTCCTGCAACATCGGGAGGACCACGCGGTGGAAGAGACCCACGAGCGCCCGGTCCCCGGCGCCCGCGGGAAGCGGTAGGTTGACCTTGAGGCCCGCGCCATCCTCGACGCCGGTCTCGTCCACGTCCCCGGTGCCCGGGAACAGGGAGCTTCCGTCCTGGTGAATATCGATGTCGAGCACATCCCCGCGCGCGTAAAACCCGTACATGACCCCATCCCCGTGGTGGGCATCGATGTCCACGTAGGCTACCTTCCCGACCTTCCGGCAGGCCTCGTCGACGGCGAGCGCCGCGTCGTTGTAGATGCAGAACCCGCTCGCCCGGTCGCGATGGGCGTGATGCAGACCGCCCCCGAGCTGGAGCGCGGGGGCGGAGTGCTCGATCGCCGCGTGCACGGCATCGATCGATCCTTGGACGATCCGAGCGGCCGCATCGTGGCAGCCCGGGAACGCCGGCGTGTCGCCGGAATCCAGCCAGACCCGTCGCTCGAGGTTCGACGCTCCCTCTACGAGCTGGATGTACTCCTCTCGATGGAATCGAATCAGCGTCCCATGATCGGCGACCGGGACCTCCGTCCGCCAGCGCACGCCGCCGGAAGTCGGAGCGATCTCCCGGAGAAGGTGCGCGGCGAGCCCCCGGTACTCCATCACGAACGGATGGCCCGGCCCGAAGTTGTAGTCGAGAAAGCGCGGGTCCCAGACAACGGTGGCCCGAGGGCCCGCGACGGCGGGATGGTCCGGCAACGTTCTCCTTGTCGGGACGCATTCGGCCCGAGGCCCCGGCGCTCCGGGGCGTCGCGAGGGCGGCTCGGGACGGAGCGGTCCCCGAGCCCGAGTAAGGTCCGAGGGAGATAAGGCGTGTCACCGCGGGGGCCGCTTACGGCCCGGTCGGGGCGGTTTGGTTCGAAAGCGCCCTCTCGAGGATGCGGCGCGTGGACCGCAGGGTGACTTCGGTGACCGCGCTGACCCGCGCGATCTGGGCCCGGGATCGCTTCTCGCCGTGCTGGTCGGAAGCGACGCAGATCATCGCCGCCACCAAGCCATGCGGGCTGAGGCCCGAAAGCTCGGGGCTCTTGTGAGCCTCGTCGAGCATTGCCTCGACCGTGGAGCGTACCATAGGGCTCAGCGCGAGCTCTTCGGCGTAGCGTGCGAGAAACCCCTTCAGGCCAATCGAAGGGATGCGGGTGATCGGGGCGCGCGAGAGGACCTTGAACGCGCGGCCGACGTCCGTGCGGGAGGCCCCGACCGCGTCGGCGACCTCGGTCAGGGTCCGGGGCACCGAATAGACTCGACAGGCGGCATAGACGGCCGCACCCACGCACGACTCGAGCGACCTCCCCCGCGAAAGTCCGCGGCACCTGGCCTCCCGGAAGATCCGCTCGGCCTCGGTGCCGATAAGCGGGGGGAGCACGAGGCGCTCGCAGGCGGCTGCGATCTCCCCATGGGCGGGGGTCCGGGAACTCACGGTACGGGGTCCCCGGTTCGTTTGGCGCTGCATGACCCTCTTGAGGTGTTGGAACTCGTAACGGCGTTTCGAGTCGAGCCGACGCCCTTGCCCGTCGCGCGATAGGTTCAGGGTCGTGCCCAAGGAGCCCCGCGCGTTGGTCGCTTGGCTGAACGGTCCAATCCCCCGACCGCTACCGTCGGACTCGGACTCGACCGGAATGATCGGAGCGGTCGCAACGAGCTGCTGAGCCTCAAAGACCAGGCCGCAATCCGCGCAGTGGACC
>JAKAYT010000011.1 GCA_021826685.1 Thermoplasmata archaeon | reverse complement strand
CCTTGCTCGAACGGATGACCTGGGACGCCGCGAAACCTCTCTGCGAACCGATCAGCGTAGCAGTGTTTGCAGCCTTGACTGACCTTCGTACACCCCGTTACCGGGTTCCAAGTCGAATCCGTCCACTCTATCGAGGACGCCTCGCTCATGAAGATACGCAATACGTACTACCCTAGAAACCTTCCGGTCCGTTCGCGCCTGTGGCTAAACCCTGCGACGGCCGATTTTAGCGACACCCGACCCGATTTTAGCGACAGACGGGCATTTTAGCCACAAGGCCTTTGGACTCGTGCTTGTGGCTAAAATCCCGTCAAGGAGTGAATTTAGCGACAGAGGGGCATTTTAGCCACAAGGCCTTTGGACTCGTGCTTGTGGTGATGATACCGGTAATGGCCGAGTCGAGCGGCCGACGACTCGATCCTAGCTGCAAGAGACCCTTTAGCCACGAGACCCGAAGAACACGAACTCCTCGTCTGACACTATACGCTATCCCGAAGAACGGAACGGGCGGTTCCCGGCTCTCGACCTATGGGTGTCGGCGCAGTACGACCGCGATCGCTCCTGCCGCGACGGCCGCCACGACCACACCTACTACGATCCAGGCGGTCGTCGCACTCTCGAACATCGATGGCGACGGGCTCGAGGTACTGCCGGACGAGCAGGAACCTGTCTGGAGGCAGGCGGCGGTAGTTCCCGCCGAGCTAGCGGTCATCGGGTGCGCATTCTCCGTCTGAGGGGCGATCCCGTTCTGGGCAAAGCCCGAGACGCCCGAAGCGTCCGTCGCTGCCGCCGAGAACGTCACGCCCGACATCGGGTCGCGTACGCTGCCACCGAACGAGACCGGAAGGTACGTCGGACCGAGCGAGGCGCTCGCGCTGGCGAACGCCACGCTGGACCACGATCCGCCCCACCCCTGGCCCCAAGCCCTCGCCGACGCCGCGCCGTCGACCACGTACGGTCCGATCATCTCGAGGTTCCGCGTGTTGAGACCAAACCGCACGATCGCGGCATGGTCTCCGTCGACATGCCCCCAGTCCGAGCCACTCTGCCCGACGAGGGTCACGTTGCCCGAGAGAGGTCCGATCGAGCCGTGGACGCCGCCGGTCGAGGTTCCCGAGATGTGCGGGAGCGAGACATTGATCGACCACTGGGCGGTCCACGCGCCGGCCAGGCTGTACGCGGCGGTGCTGGACCAGAGCTCGCCCCGGGTCAGGTTCCCGGTCGGGTAGAGGCCCAGCGCCGGGTTGAACGCGACGCTCGAGTTCGAGGCGAAGGTCCCGTCCGCCACCACCGAGTACGTGCGGGGCGTTGGGGGGGTCGCATTGGTGCCATTGGTGCGTGTGGATTCGACCGTGACGTACATGGCCCCGGAGTCGTGAGAGCGGCTTTGCGTGGTCGCGTTGATCAGTCCGATCGCCGTGGCCGGCGTGCCAGTCCGGTTCTCTCCTTCGAAGCGGGACGATCCGTTGTACACGGTGACGGTCGCGTTGTCGGTCAGGTTCGCCCAGCTATCGTGGACCTCCGAGGCAACGTAGGTGATGTTGGCCGTCTCGACCGGGGCCGAACAGTTGGGCCGGCAGAATTCGAGGTGGAAATAGATCCCGACCGTCTCTTGATAGTGGACCGCGGAGACATTGGCGCTCACGTTGGTAGTGGTTTCGTTCACGACAAACCCATAGCTCGCATTGCCGTAGTACACGCCGCCGAATACGGTCCCGTTGAACGTCGTGTTGGTGACGTTGCCGTACGACCCCGACGCCAAGCTCCCCGCCAACGAGGGGAGCGGCACCGCCTGGGCCGCGGGGTTACCTCCGAGCCCTAGGGCCGGCGCCACGAACAGGCTCGCAACGAGAACCGCGAGTACCGTACCCACGACCAACGGGCCGCGAACCGTCGCTCGTAGCGCAGAATGAGTCGACATCGTTCCTTCTACCTCGCCCCCTCCCACACTCGAAGGGCAGATAGTCACTCGTTTCTCGATGGTCCGTGGATATTGGACCGTGTGCTAACCTCTCGCCGACGTCCGGCCCGATGCGGTCGTTGGCCCGACGCGGACCCACGTCATCTCGGGCGGCGCGAGATCGTGCTGCCACATCACACCGATGATCTCGCCGAGGTGATGCGCCTGTTCGAATGTGGCTTGGAGGAGCCCGTCGGCCGCGGCGTAGCGGCCCGGCATCCAGGAGGCGTGGACGGGTCGCGCGAGCGCGCGCGGGCTAACACCCTCCAAGTAGCGGTTCACGGTCCTCCAGACCCTTCGGTCGTAGGTACGAAAGCCGGCCCAGTCCTTCGGCTGACGCGTCGGATCCGAGAACAGGGTCTCGAGCTCGGGGTTCGAGGTCCGTCCCTGGACGATGTACCCGACCCAGACCTCGTGGACGTTCAGGATGTGCACGAGGGTACCGAAGAGCGTCCGGTGCCCGATCCCCTCCCGCCGGTGGACCGCTCGCTCGGGCAGGCGACGGATTCGGCGGACGTACCGTTCGAAGAGGCGCTCGTTGTAGGCGTAGATCGCCCGGGCCTGCGCCGGCGTCAGGACGGCGCCACGACGTCCGGGCGGTCGAATCATGCTCGCTCCACTCGCGGGCAGCCGTAAATGGCTCCGACCCGGGACTTCGCCGGTTTCGGGGACAATCTCGGATCCATGGGCCCTGCTCAGGGTGCGGTAGGCGGCTGCGAAGTCGGAGCGGACGAAGTATCCGCGTCGGGCGCCTCATCGAAGATGGGAGGCACCCGCATGTTCTCCGGCATCGCAGGGCTCGAGGGGGTAGGGGGTGGGCTCGCCGGCTCCTCCATCGCGGGTGGCGTTGTCTCCGCCGGTCCCGCGGGTCGCACCGCGATCAGCAGCATGAAGACCCCCGCGGCGAGGAGGAAGATACCGAGGAGGAGGTAGATCGTCAACCCGAGGAGCGTGTAGGTGAAGTGCGGTTGGACGACCCCGCCGGCGCCGGTGCATCCGAAAAGATAGTACGTCGTCCCGGGGTTCATCCCGAGCGAGAGCGAGCCGTTGTTCCCGAGCCCGCGCGCGACGACGCCGGTCGGGGAACTGCACGAAACGGGAGCGCTGGTGACGTAGACGGTGTCGTTCGCTCCCGCGTCGGTCCATCGTACGGTCGCCCGAAGCGGTCCGATCGTCGACGGCGTGAGGGTCAGAGCGTGTCCCGGGGGAGCCGTGGCTCCTGTCGGCGCGAGCCCGGAGTACAGGCTCAACGCGACGAGCCCCGCCCCGAGCACCAACGCCACGATGCCGACGGCGAGGGTCACAGTGCGCATGGCGAGTCGGAAGAGCCGGCGCTCTACTTGAAGGGGGTCGGGACCGCCTCCCCAGCGTTTATCTCGGGAGCGGCCGTATCACGGATGGGCTGTGGGGTCAGCCCGCGATCCGAACGGGTCGCGAACCGCCACCGGGCCGATGACCCCTGGGGAAGGAGGAGATGACCCAGGGGAAACGATCCGAAGGGGACGCGGGACGCGACCAACGGCCGGAGGACTGGCCCGAAGCGTCCGCGCGCGAGGCACCTTGGGGGCCGCCCCCGCCGGGCGTGGTGGCCGCGCTGCGACCATGGATCGACCTACAAGAGGTCGGCCCGGAGGAGTTCTACCACTGGCTGGTGACGATCGCTCGGCTCCTGCCGGAGCCGGTGAAACCCCCGATCTCCGCGAAAAGCGCCGAGGAACGGATCGCCGAGCTCGCGAGGGCCCTCGCCGATAGTTCGGGAGCGGAGGCCGAGTCGCACTTCCGAGCCTCCGAGTACTTTCGCGAGAACGCACTGCTCGCGCGCCGTGTGAAGGCCCTCGAGTCGATCCTTCGCACGTCGCGCCGGGCGGTGCCGCCTCCGTCGCCCGCGACCTCGGTCGCGACGGAACGCTACCTTCCGCGCAGGGGCGCCCCGTGAGCGGCACGCCCTCCCCCCGCGCGATCGTCGTCGGGTTCGATGGGTCGCCGGCCGCCGGGCGCGCGATGTCTCTCGCCCTCGAGATTGCCCGGGCCGGGGGCGGGCGAATCTACCTCGTCCACGCTCAGGAGCGCGATCCCGAGCAGGTCGAGCCGGCGACGGAGGAGGAGTCGGTGTCGGTCGAGCAGGCGATTGCCGCGGCCGTCGCGGGATGGGCCGAACGGGCCGCGGGCGCCTCGATCCCCTTCACCGCCGTCCAGCGAGACCGGCCGGCCGCCGAGCTCCTCCGTTCGGTCGCGAAGGAGGTCGGCGCCGACCTAGTCGTCGTCGGCACCCGAGGGCTCGGCCCGGCTTCCAAGGCATGGCTGGGGTCGGTGTCGAACTCGCTCCTCACCCCGGCCGAGCAGCCCGTGCTCGTCGTCCCATAGTCGGACCCCCACCCCGGAGCTACCGCGGCCCGAAGGCGATTGCGACGTAGACGATCACGATCAGCGTCATGCTGAGGATGTAGGCGAGGTAGCGCCCGACGCGGCCAGGCATGATCGCCCGCTGAAGGGCGACCGCCGTTCCGCCGACGAGTCGCACGAGCACGTCGTAGAAGGACTTGAAGACGTCCAGGACCTCGAGCTCGACGTCGTACGTTTCCGGGCTACGGATTTCGGAGATCGTCCCCAATGGACCCGCGCTCCGGCGTATCTCGCGCGTGCCGAGGATGCTGTGGAGCATGATCCGCATCCCCGTGCTGTAGCCGAAGCTCGTGTACGTCTCGCTCGTCCTCGGAGGGGCCCTCCCGCCGGACCAGGCGTCGGCCCGCCGGAGCGCGCGCCGGCGACCTGCAGCGTAGTAAGCAATCGCCGGCAGCGCGCCGACCGCGAGCGCGATCGATATCGCCGGAGGGGAAAGGATTCCGAACATCGAAAGTGCCGGGGTCGTGGAGATGATCGACCAACCGGTCGGGATTGCGAGCAATCCGCCGATCGGCGCGATTGCCGTCGTGCCGAGCAGCTGCGAGGCGGTCGGTGTTACGAAGACGAGAACCCACGGCGCGAGCACCCCCAGCGCCACGACTACGCCGGCGAGGGCCGCGATCGGGGCCGCGAGTCCCCGGGCAGGGACGGCTCCCGCCGAGTGTGTCGGTTTCCAGAGCGCGGTGAAGCCGATGAACTTCAGCATCGCGACCAGGACGAGGCCAGCGGCGAGCGCTACGATCGCGCCGGAGAGGAGGCCGATGAACTCGAGTGTCGGCTGACCGAACTGGTAGGACTGGAAGAGCGACTCTAAGATCATCCACTCGCTGACAAACCCTGCAAGCGGAGGCGCGGCCGCGAGACTGAGCGCGGCGACGACCGAGGCGCCACTCGCCAGCTGATCAGCGTCCTTCAGGCCACCCCGGACGCGAGTGAGATCGTAGGTGCGCATCGTTCGCTCGACGTCTCCGGCGAAGAGGAAAAGCGCCGCCTTCGTGACCGCGTGGGCGAACGCCTGGAATAGTGCGGCGTACAACGCGAACGTCGCGAGTGTCGGAAGGCCCTGGGCCCGAGCGACGAGCGCGATGCCGAGCGCCACGAGGATGAGGCCGTTGTTCTCAATCGTGCTGTACGCCGGCAGGCCCTTCGCGTGCTCGCTGACCGAGGCGAAGATTGCGCCTAGGAGCGCCGAGACCGCTCCGATGACGAGCAAGAGCGCCCCCCACCAGCTGGGGCCGGTGGGCAGGAGCGTCACCACGCGGAAGAGACCGTAGACGCCGGCGAGCGTCAGAGTCGAACTGAGCACCGCCGAGGCGTTGGACGGGGCTGAGGAGTGGGCAATCGGCAACCATTCGCTCATGTGGAACGGCGCGACGCCCATCTTGAGGCCAAAGCCGACGACCGCGGCGACAAAGATCACGGAGGCGAGAGGACCGGCGACCGTGATCGCGGTCATCGCGAACGTGCCGGTCGTCGAGTAGGTGGCTGCGATCATGACCGCGACCAGAAGCGTGCTCGCTTCGCCGAAGGCGAGGAAGACGAACGCGGCCGAGTAGACCCGGGATGGCCGCCCGAGAGCCTCGAGAATCATCCAGTACGCGGCGAGGGTCATCGCCTCCCACGCCGCGAGGAAGAGGAGCCAGTCCGTCGCCGTGATCAGGATTGCGATCGATCCGAGGGTCAGCGCGTAGGAGACGGCGAGTCCGGCGCTCGGCTCGTCATCGTACCCGATCGAATAGAACGACGTCGCGGTCCAGACGATCCCGGCGACGAGCACGAAGAACGCGGAGAGCGCGTCGAGCCGCAGGCTCACGTCCGAGCCGAGCACCCCGGTCCAGCTCACGACGGTGAACGGGCCGACGGCGAGTGCCCACGTGGCGGCCGTGACCACGAGGAGGCTTCCCGCGAGCGAGAGGGTGTAGCCTGCGCGCCGTCGCACGAACGCGACGGGCGCCGCGGCGAAGAGCGCAGCCACCGCCGCGAGAAAGACAACGCTGCCGGGATCGATCACCGTCTCTCCTCTGGCGTCGCTCCGCGCCCGGCGAGGGCAAGGACTCCCTCGAGGATCGCGACGGGAGGCGGAGGACAACCAGCGACGTAGAGGTCCACTGGGACGATCTCACCGACAGACGATCCCGTCCGCGGACCGTCGGCGAAGATTCCCCTGTCGATCGCGCAGGCTCCAACGGCGAGGACTGCCTTCGGTCCCGGCATCGCTTCGTACGTCCGCCGCAGAGGCTCCACCATCTCAGGGGTCGGGACCCCGACGACCACGAGGACGTCGGCGTGCCGGGGAGAGTTCGTGAAGAAGAGGCCCAGCCGGTTCAGGTCGTAGTACGGCGTGCCGAGGGCGAGGACCTCGGCGTTGCACGCGTGACAGCTGCCGACGTCGATCATGAAGACGTGCAGGGAGGTGCCGAACGGCGCCACCGACGTCGGTCGCCGATCGGCCAGACCCGCGCTTTCCCGGAGCTCCTCGCGCGTCCCGACGTTCATCGCTGGCGACCCCAACGGGCGAAGGCCGAACGCGAAGCAGCGCTCGCACCGGATGCAGCGTCCCTGGTCGACCGCCTGCTCCCGGATCGCACCCGTGGGGCAGAGCGACCGCTCCCCATCCGACAGGCGCGCGAGCTCTTCCGGATGGGCGGTCGGGGTGCGCCCGGCCTCTGGGAGTTCCTCGTCGGTCGCCGCCCGGTCTGGGTAGCGGCTCGTCAGGATTCCGCGCGCGGCTGAGTGGCGGATCCAACTCGTCATCGTCCCTTACCCATCCGTCTCGGCGAACGACGAACCAAAGCTCTCGAGCGAGAACACGAAGTCCGTGAACACCGCGCCACGCAGGCTCAGCGCCATCACGGGCCAGTTCGCCTCGCTCGGGCTCCGGCTCTGGAGGGAGGCGACGCGCCCATCGGCGATCGTGACGTCGTAGACGAGATCCCCGTTCGGGGCCTCCACGCGGGCGATGCCCCGGCTGGGAGCGATCCCGGGTGAGGGAATCACCTCACCGGCGCCCACACCCTCCCAGCGTTCGAGCATCTGCTCGAGCATCAGGAAACTCGCACGGATCTCCTCCTGGCGGACGAGGACGCGAGCGAGCGCGTCGCCGTTCGCCTCCGTCGCGAGCGGGACGAAGAGATCGGTGTACGGCACGCTCGGCTGGCGTAGTCGGTCGTCCCAGGCGATCGACGAGGCGCGCAACGTGGGGCCGACCGCGGCCCATCGGACGGACTCCGCGGCTGGGACCGTCCCGGTGCCCTGAATCCGATCGATGAACGTCCGTGAGGTGAGGAACGTCTCCCACAGTCCGTTGAATCCTCGGGAGATCCGGCCAAGCCGATCCGCGAGCTCCGTGCGCCCGTTGCGGTCGAGCCGGTCCGACGGGTGCGCCGGTAGGAGGGCCCCGAACCCCCAGCGATGCCCGAAGCATCGCGAGATCGCCCGGAGGAGTTCCTCCTCGAGCGCGTGGACCTGCGCCGCTCCGACGTTCTGGCTGGCCCCATCGGCGACGCGAGCGAGGAGGCGGAGGTGTGCTTGGATCCTCTGGAGCTCTTGGGCCAGCGCCCGGCGCCACAGCTCCCGCTCGGGAACGGAACGTCCGGCGGCCGCTTCCGCTGCTGCCAGGAACGCCGAGACGTGGGCGAGAGCGAAGACGCCGGCCCGCCTCTCGACCCAGAGTGCCGCATCCTCGACCGTACGCCCGACGACAGCCTGTTCGATTCCCCGGTCCTTGTAGCCGACGGTCGGGACGAGCTCGAGAATCCGCTCCCCGTACGTCACGAGGTCGAACGCCCCGGCCTCCGCAGTGCCCATCGCTACGGGCCCGTACGGGAACGTGAAGACGCCGTAACCCTGGACCCGCCCACCGACCGACACCGTCCGGGGCCCCGGCGCGGCGCCGCGCCAGCGTGCTCGCACCTCGAGATCCTCCCCTCTCAGCACCGGCTCGTGGACGAGCGTCGAGCGGTGCGTCGCGTAATCGTTGTACAGCGCGAGCGCGCCGTCGCGGGAAACGTAGGCGAGCGCCGTGCGGTCGGAGGGGCGGAACGCCGAACCTCGCGCGACGTCGAACGGGGCCGGGCTCACAAGCTTCCTCCAAGCGACATGGCCGCGGCCCGTATCGCCGGCGCCAGGTATGGCAGGCTCGCGACGCCAATCGCGACGGTAACCCCAAGGCAGAGCCAGGGAATCCCGAGATCCCGGATCGGCTCGGCCTCACGCGCCGCCTCCCGATCTTCCGAGCCGAAAACCATCCGGCCGATCTGCCAGTTGACCCCGATGAACGAGATGACGATCACGACGACGAGCGCCGCCGCGACCGCGTACTGGCCGAGCGCGAAAGCGCCGGTGAGGATCAGCACCTCGCCCAGAAAGGTGCCGAACGGCGGGGCGCCGGTGACGGCCGCCGCGCTCGCCGCCCAGGTCGCCCCAGTCCAGGGAAGGCGCGTGCGCAGGCCGCGCACCTCCTCCATACGCGTCGTGCCGGTGTGCCGCAGCACGTTGCCCGAGGTGTAGAACGCCGCCGACTTCGCGAAGGCGTGTGCGACCACAAGGACGAGCGCGCCGTACAGCGCGATTCCACCGAGGCCAACGCCCACGACGGCGAGACCCATGATCTCCATGCTCGAATAGGCGAAAAGGCGTTTGTACGAACGCTGGCGCTGCAATAGGAAGGCGGCGACGACCGCCGTCGCGAGACCGACGACGACCACGAGACCGTAGAGGGTCGCTGGCACCGGAGCGGCCACGACGTCGTAGACCCGGAGGAAGGCGTAGAGCGCGGTGGGGAGCAGCACGCCTGAGAACAGCGCGCTGATCGGGGAGGGGGCTTCCGAATGCGCGTCCGGAAGCCAAGTGTGCATCGGAAAGAGCCCCACCTTCGTCCCGTATCCGATGAGCGCGAGCGACACCGCGAAGGCAATCGGGGCCGTCAGCGGCAGCGGGTGCGCGGCAAGCTCGAAGGCGTTCAGCGTGCCGGTCGTGCCGTAGAGCAGGATCAGCGCGAACAGCGCGATCGAGAGGCCGGCGGAGGCGATCAGCGTGTAGCGCCACGCCGCTTCGACGCTCGCCGGACGCCGTTCGAGCACGATGAGGAGCGCGCTCGCGATCGTCGTTCCCTCGACTCCGATCCACATCAGACCGAGGTCGCTCACCGAGAGCGTAAGCAGCATTGCGAAGGCGAAGGCGCCGAGCAGCGCGTAATACCGCTGTGACGTCAGGAACGGCGCGTGGATCGCCGCCAGGTACGCGCGCGAGTGCCACGTCGACAGGGCGTAGATCGATGCGACGACGAAGAGGAAGAGGTCGCTGACCGAGTCGATCCCAAAGTAGGCGCCCCACTGGGCGTTCGCGCCGAGTACGAGCAACGCCGCCGCGCCAACCCATGCGACCACCGAGGCCGCGCGAGCCGCACGGCGCGCGCCGACGACGCCGAAACCGAGCGGGAGGAGCGCCCCGGCGATCGGCGCCACCAGGACGACTGTGAGCCAGAGGAGAGGGTCGGAGGGGTTCATCCGGTCAGCTCCTCCAAAGCCTCCTCCTCCGGGGCCCCGAAGACGTTCCGCTGGATCGAAAGGATGATCGAGACGAGAACGACGCCGAGGACGTCCAGGAAGACGACGGTCTCGATCAGGAGCGGAAAGGCGACGACGAACAGCACGCCGGCGTAGACGATTGCGTTCTCCTCCTCAAGGTAGCCGATTACCTGGACCAGCGTGTTCGTCCGGGTCGCGAGCATCAAAAGCCCCTCCGCGAGGAGGACAAACGGGAGGGCGACCCCCGGGATTGGAGGCAGGAACGGCGCGAGCGTCTCTTGGAAGATGAACCAGGCAACGATCGCGATCGCGACGGCCGCGAGTGCGTGACCCGTGACGCGCTGTGCCGCCCGCAGCTCCCGGGCGCGCCAGCGAAACGCTCGGATTTGCCGGCGGAGGAGGATCGGGATTAGGATCGCCCGGACCCCGAGGACGAGCAGCGCGACGACCGCGAGCTCGAGACTCCCGTTCGCGTAGGCGAGCCAGCCGATGAGGCCGGCGACGAGCAGCGATTGGACGGCGATACCGCTCGCCAGCGGGTCGATGAACGACTCGCTCTGCAGGTACAGCGCGCTGAGGAGGATTCCGAGGCCTAGGAGCCCCTCGACCGTCCCGGTGGTGTCCATCCCCTACGCTCCTCCGAGGACGGCGAAGGCGAAGACCGCGAGGACTGCGAGTGAAAAGGAGAGCGCGAGGAAGTCGCGGACCTTGAACAGGCGGACTTTGGCAAGTGTCGCCTCGAGGACGACCATCACCGCGACCAGGACGAGCATTTTTCCCAGGAGGATCACGACGTTTGCGAGCGCCGCCGGTACCGTCGACGCGCTCAGCATCCCCCACGGTAGCGCGAATACGTTGAGGAAGACCGAGAAGAGCAGGAACTGCTTCATCCAGCTATTCCAGCGAAAGAGGCCAAGCAGGCGGCCGGAGTGCTCGAAGGTGCGGCCGTCGTCGAGCATGCCAAGTTCGGAGAGTCCGACGCTCTCGACCGGAAGCTTGCCGGTCTCGAACAGGAGCAATAGGAAGAATGCCGCCATCACCAGCAGGTGCGTGGGACTGACGTAGCTCGCGAACGATGCGGCGAGGACGTTGTTGGTCGTGTACGGGTTGTTCGTCCCGGTTATCAGCGCGACGCCGAAAAAGACGACGATGAGCGTCGGCTCGGCGAACGCCGTGAACGATACGGAACGGCTCGCGCCGAGCGCTGGATAGTTGCTCGACGAGTCGATCGCCGCGAGCAGCGTGACTGCGCCCGCGAGCCCGAAGAGGAGCCCCCCGCCGAGGAAGTCGGCGAGCGGAGCGACCGGGATCGGGTACGGCGTCACAATCGGTAGGATAACCGAGATTGTGGCGTAGGCCGCGAAGGCGACGAACGGCGCGCCGACGAAGAGCCACGAGGCCCCCCGGGGAACGACGGTCTCCTTGCGCAGGTACTTCGCGAGGTCGAGGTAGGGCTGGAGGATCGGGGGACCCCGGCGGGACTCCGTCCACGCCTTCCAACGGGCCGCGATTCCTGCGACCAGCGGCGCGAGGAGCAGTACGGTGCCCGCCTGGAGCACGACGATTACTACCGATGCGGCGTCCACCTTTGCCTACCTTCCCTTTCCGGACAGGTAGGCGTCATTGGTCCCCCGGCTGCGAGCGGAGGGGCAGTTCGTGGGCCAAGGCCCACCGGCGGACGCCTCCGCCTCGTCGGTCAAAAGGATGGCCTATATGACGCCTCTCCCGGGTCGGGCGACGGGCACGCAGGCGTGGCGCCGGCGTGGGCGACGCGTGGTGGCCGGGTCCTTATCGGTCTCGCCCGTTTGGCCCTGGTGTGGAAGCGTATTTCCGGGCGATCGAGGGCGAGATCGAACGGGGTTATTCCGTGGCCGAGCGCGCCCGCAGCCTCGGCATCGACCCCGAGACCCGTCCGGAGATTCCCCGTGCCCAGGACATGGCGAGCCGGGTCGAGAAGCTGCTGGCCCACCTCGGCATCGATGGGATCGCCGACGAGATCCGCACCCTCGCCCGGGCGATGCCGCGGGAGGAGGTGGCGGTGGCGATCGCCCGCCGTCTCGCGAGCGACACGAGCCGGCCGGGGAGTGTCGCCCGACGTGTCGAAGCCGCCCTGCGTGTCGGCCTCGCGATCCTGACCGAAGGGATTCTCGTCGCCCCGCTCGAGGGACTCGCCGAGGTCCACCTCGTCGACGGCCCCGAGGGAAGGTTCATCGAATTGTACTATGCCGGCCCCATCCGCGCGGCCGGTGGCACCGCCCAGGCACTGAGCGTGCTGCTCGCCGACGTGATCCGCCGGGACCTCCACCTCGCTGCCTACCGTGCGTCGCACGAGGAGATCGGGCGCTACCAGGAGGAGATCCCTCTCTACAAGCATTTCCAGCACCTCCAGTACGTCCCGACACCCGAGGAGATCTCGACGGTCGTGCGGCACGTTCCTGTCTGCATTTCGGGCGAGGCGACGGAGGGCGACGCCGAGGTCAGCGCGTTCCGCAATCTCGATCGCGTGAAGACGAACGGGATCCGCGGCGGTGCCTGCCTCGTCATCGCGGAAGGGATGTGTCAGAAGGCTTCGAAGATCAAACGGATCGTCGACAAACTCGCCATCCCAGATTGGGAGTTCTTGAACGATCTCGGGCACTCGACCGCGCACGAGGAGGACGGCTCGGTGGCGAAGTACCTCGCCGACGCCGGCGTCGGTGGGCGACCGATCCTCGCGCACCCGAACCGGCCCGGTGGGTTTCGGCTCGTCTACGGCCGCGCACGAACTACGGGCCTCGCGGCGTGCGCGATCAACCCGGCGACGATGGTCCTTCTTCGGCATTTCGTGGCCGTCGGGACCCAGCTCAAGCTCGAGTACCCGGGCAAGGCGGCCGCGATGGGTATCTGCGATCTGCTCGAAGGGCCGATCGTCGAACTCTCCGATGGTACGGTGACGGCGGTCCACGATGTCGATCGGGCCGAAGCGCTCCTTCCGCAGATCCGTCGGATCGTCGATCTGGGGGAAATCCTCGTCGCCTATGGGGAATTTCTCGAGAACAACCGCGCGCTCGTGCCGGGAACCTATACGGTGGACTGGCACGAAGAGGAGCTGCGCGCCGCGGGCGCGCCGGCGACCGAGGGAGCGGGGGCGGAGAGCTTTGCCGTGTCGCTCGCCCTCGCCCGACGCTACCGCGTACCACTGCACCCGCGGTGGCTGCTCTTCTGGCACGATCTCACGAGTGCGGAGATCCGGGCCCTCGCGGAGCAGGTCGAGCGATCCGGGGCCTGGCGGGACGGGCGGCTCGAGCTTCCTTGGGACGAGGTCTGGCGCGAGCTGCTCGCCCGCCTGGGGTTCCTGCACACGCGTGGGCCTACGGGACAAGTGCTCGGCGAGCCCGAAACCAGCGAGGCTCTCGTCGGCACGCTCGGCCTCGAGATCGTCGGCGGCCTCCTCGTACGCAAGACCCTTCTCGACCCGGTCGACCCGGATCCGCTCGCCTACGTGAGCCGGCTCGCCGGCGCGACCGTCATGCCTCGCAGCCCTTCCCGGGTCGGTGCACGCGTGGGTCGACCCGAGAAAGCGTACCAGCGCAAGATGCAGCCGAACGTCCACGGCCTCTTCCCCGTGGGCGAGGCCGGGGGCCCCTCGCGATCCGTCGGAGAGGCGGTCCGACGCGCGATGAAGGGCCAGCCCGTCCAGACGCAACTCGGGGTCCGGCTATGTCCGGTGTGCTCCCGGAGCTCGGTCTGGCCCCGGTGTTCCTGCGGAGCGCACACGGTAGCGAACGGGACCACCATCCAGGTCGCGTTCCCGGTCGACGAACTCTGGGGGGATGCGCTGCAACGGCTCCGGCTCAACCGCGTCCCCCAGGTCAAGGGAGTCAAGGGACTCACTTCGGCGGGGCATACCCCCGAACCGATCGAAAAGGCCATCCTACGGGCGGAGCACGCGATCTCGGTCTACCAGGATGGTACCGCGCGCTTCGACCTAATGGACCTGCCGCTCACCCACTTCCGCCCAATCGAGATCGGTACGGAGATCGCGCGCCTCCGCGAGCTCGGCTACACCCAGGATTGGGCGGGCCGACCGCTCGAACGGAGCGATCAGCTGGTCGAGCTGCGGCCGCAGGACATCATCGTGGCGCGATCGTGCGGCCGGTATCTCCTCCATCTGTCCCAATTCCTCGACGACGAGCTCGTCCACCTCTACGGGCTCAGCCCTTTCTACCGGGCCCGGGTCCCGGAGGACCTCGTCGGGGCGGTCGTCGCGGCCCTCGCGCCGCACACGTCGGGCGCGGTCGCGGGCCGCATCATCGGCTTCTCCGAGGCCGAGGCGTGCTTCGCGCACCCGATCTTCCACGCGGCCAAGCGACGGAACTGCGACGGCGACGAGGACTCCGTCACCCTCCTGTTGGACGCTCTGCTGAACTTCTCCCGAGCGTACCTGCCCGAGACGCGCGGGGCGATGATGGACAAGCCGCTCGTCCTCACGACGCGCCTGGACGCGACCGAGGTCGACAAGGAGGCGCATCACCTCGACCTCAATGACCGCTACCCGCTCGAGTTCTACCGGGCCGCCGCGCGGCGGGCGAACGCGAAGGACGTCGAGGCACTTTTCGACACCGTCGGTCACCGGCTCGGCGGCGCGCACACCCTCGATCTCTACGCCTTCACGCACGATACACGCGACATCGCCCGTGGCCCGGTCCGATCGGCCGGTCGCGACGGACGCGCGATGAGCGATATGGTCGAACAGTCGGTGACGCTGATGAACCAGATCCGGTCGGTCGATGCGGCCGAAGCGATCGCGAGCATACTGACCACGCACTTCCTGCCCGACGCGATGGGAAACCTGCGCAGCTTCGCGACGCAGAAGTTCCGATGCAAGACCTGCGGAACGAGCTACCGACGACCTCCTCTCTCGGGCCGATGCACCGCCGTCGGGCGCGGATCGAGCCCGTGCGATGGGGAGCTCCTGCCGACGGTCTACGAAGGCATGATCCGGAAGTACCTCGCCCTGAGCGCGCACCTGGGCGCCGCCGAGGGTGTGCCTCCGTACCTGCGCCAGCGCGTCGAGATCCTGACGCAGTCGCTCGGAACCCTGTTCCCCGGTTCGGACGAGCAAACGACGCTCGAGTCGTTCGCAGCGACCGACGCCGCCGGCCCGTCGCACGACAACCCCCAAATACGCGAGCCCCGCTAACGCGCCTGCGGGCTTGTGGGGTAGTCTGGACTATCCTGTTGGCCTTCGAAGCCAACGACCTGGGTTCGAAATCGCGGTGGAATCCGTGACGAAACTCCCAGCAAGCCCGTCCCGCCGGGAGTGCCGGGCGGGACCCGACGGAATTTAGGCCCGTATGCCTATCGGTCGGTCGGTGTCCTATGGACGGCTCGCCCAACCGGCCCGTCGACGCGGCGTTCCCGGACCGCCTGCGTGTCGTCGGGCCGCCCGTGCTTGCAGCGGATGACGTGTTGACGCCGAACGCTCTTCGCTTCGTCGGCGAGCTCGCGGCGCGCTTCGAGGATCGCCGCCAAGAGCTCCTCGCCCACCGCGCACGGTTTCACGAGGACCTCGTCCGAGGGCATCGGCCGTCCTTTCCCGAAGCGACGCGTGCCCTCCGAGAGGGAGAGTGGAATGTCGCGCCCCCTCCGGACGATATCGTCGACCGACGTGTCGAGATCACGGGACCCACCGATCGGCGGATGGTGATCCACGCGCTCAACTCCGGCGCCCGCGTCTACATGGCGGACTTCGAGGACTCGCACTCTCCCGTGTGGGCACGGACGGTCGAGGGACAAGCGAACCTCATCGACGCCGTCCGAGGAACGATCGAGGACGTCGGTCCCGACGGGGTACGTCTCACTCTTGGGGACCGCCCGGCCGTGCTGTTCGTCCGTCCTCGCGGTTGGCACCTGGACGAACGCCACGTAACGGTTGACGGCCGGCCGGTCTCGGCGAGCCTCTTCGACTTCGGGATCTACTTCTTCCATACCTCGCGCGAACTGGTCGCGCGGGGCCACCGCCCGTACTTCTACCTGCCCAAGATCGAGCATTTTCCCGAGGCCGAGCTCTGGGACGACGTCTTCCGGTTCAGCGAGGACCGCGGGGGGCTCCCGCGCGGGACGATTCGCGCGACGGTCCTGATCGAGACCCTGCCCGCCGTCTTCGAGGCGGAGGAGATTCTGTATGCCCTTCGCGAGCACTCCGCCGGGCTGAACTGCGGCCGTTGGGACTACATCTTCAGCTTCCTCAAGCAGTTCCGGGACGACGCGTCGGCGATCTTTCCCGATCGCTCGGAGCTCACGATGGACCGGCCCTTCCTACGCGCCTACGTCCGCCACCTCATCCGAATATGTCACCGACGTGGCGCGCACGCGATCGGCGGAATGGCGGCGCAGATCCCCCTCCGGTCGGACCCTTCGGCGAACGAGGCGGCGATGGCGGCCGTCCTCGCGGACAAGGAGCGCGAGGTGGCCCTCGGCCACGACGGTACGTGGGTCGCCCACCCCGGGCTCGTCGCGGTCGCGCAACGCGCCTTCGACGCCCGGATGCCCGGACCGAACCAGATCGACCGTCGTCCTCTCCCCGAGCCCGTCCGTCCCGAGGATCTCCTCGAGATCCCCGTCGGACCCGTGACCGAGGACGGGATCCGAACGAACGTCCGAGTGGCGGTTCGCTACCTCGAGTCGTGGTTGCGAGGGGTCGGATGCGTTCCGATCGATCACCGCATGGAAGATGCCGCCACGGTCGAGATCGCTCGTGCCCAGCTTTGGCAGTGGGCCCATCGAAGGGTCCGCCTCGCTTCGGGCGAAGCGGTCACGATCCCCTACATCGTCGAGGCGATCGCCACGGAGGCGCAGCGAGTGCGCGCGGAGCGGACCCGGGAGGGGGGGCCGACCTCCACGATCGCGGCGGCCGCGGGTCTGATGGAAGGATTGGTGGCGAGTACGGCCTTCCAAGAGTATTTTACCAACTCGGCCTACCGTGTACTGGAGCCGACGGTTCCGGCGGACCCCTCATGAAGGACGCGAAAGAGCTCGCGGACGATTGGTCCCAGGCGGCGCGCTGGAAGCGCACGCAGCGACCGTACCGCCCCGAGGACGTCGCACGCCTGCGGGGTTCGATCCGGATCGAGCATACGCTCGCCGACGTCGGTGCGCGCCGGCTCTGGCAACTGCTCGAGAACGAAGAGTACGTCCCGGCGCTGGGCGCGATGAACGGGAGCCAGGCCGTCCAGATGGTGCAGGCGGGCCTCCTGGCCATCTACGCGAGCGGCTGGCAGGTCGCGGCCGATGCCAACGACGCGGGCCAAACGTACCCGGACCAGAGCCTCTATCCCGCGCTCAGCATGCCGACCTTGGTTCGTCGAATCAATAATGCCTTCCGTCGCCAGGACGAAAAGCAGCACGCGTCCGGTGCAGGGGCCACCTACTGGTACGCCCCGATTGTCGCCGACGCAGAAGCCGGGTTCGGTGGCACGCTCAACGTCTTCGAGCTCACCAAGGCGCTGATCGAAGCCGGGGCCGCCGGCCTGCACATCGAGGATCAGCTCGCCTCGGTGAAGAAGTGCGGGCACATGGGGGGCAAGGTCCTTGTCCCGACGCGCGAGTTCAACCAGAAGCTATGGGCGGCCCGCCTCGCCGCCGACATTCTGGACGTCCCTACGGTCATCATCGCACGCACCGATGCCCACTCCGCGAAGCTCCTGACGAGCGACGTCGATCCCCGGGATCAGGAGTTCATCACCGGGGAGCGTACGACCGAAGGATTCTTCGGGATCCGCCCGGGGATCGACTCGGCGATCGCCCGCGGGATCGCCTACGCTCCGTACGCCGACATGCTCTGGTTCGAGACGTCGGGCCCCGATCTCGACGAGGCGCGGGCCTTCGCGGACGCCGTCCACGCGAGGTACCCGGGCAAGTTGCTGGCCTACAACCTCTCTCCGTCGTTCAACTGGCGTCGCCGGCTCGGCGAGCAGGAGATCGGTCGGTTCCAGTCGGACCTCGCCCAGCTCGGCTACAAGTTCCAGTTCGTCACGCTCGCGGGATTCCACGCCGTGAACCTCTCGGCGTTCCGGCTCGCGGCGGACTACAAGACCCGCGGGATGCTCGCCTATTCCGACCTCCAGGAGGAGGAGTTCGCCGTCGAGGGATCCGGGTACCGTGCGGTCAAGCACCAGAGTTTCGTCGGGACGGACTACTTCGACGACGTCGCCCAGGTCCTCTCCGGCGGACTCACGTCGACGCTCGCGCTCGAAGGCTCAACCGAGGCGCAGCAGTTCCGTTCGTCCCCTGCAGGGCGGGCCAAGGATCCGGCGGAGGGGAGCCCGCGGCCGACCCGCGGCTCGGCTCCGGGGACCACGACGTAGCGATCCGTAGCTAGCGAAAGTACTCGGGAGTGGACGACGGCTTGTCCGCGCGCTTCTCCTCTTCGTCCTTCGCTTCGAGGATGTCGATCACCCAGGTCGCGGCCGTCGCGATGAGGCGCGTCCGCCCCTTCTCTTCGCCCTCTCCGCCGAGCTCGATCGCGAGGATGTTGTCGCCTCCGATGCTGACGAGCCCGCGGTAGATCCCCTCCGAGACGAGGCCGGTGTCGTCCGACCCGGCCGAGATGATCCGCACCCGCGAGCCCACGGTGAGGTTAGGGGCCCGTCGTTCCTTCTCCGCACCGTAGGAGGACGAGCTCATCGGCCGCCTCCGCGCGCCGCGGCCCGGGGTACGGTCTTCGCGGCCGGCGGGACCGCCGCCCCTTGATCGATGAGCGTCTGGAGATGGTTCACGGTCTCGCGATACCGTCGCAGTGCGTTCTGGGCGTGGGCTTCGGTGAAATCCCATGCGCGGGCGATGTTGCCGTAGCGCAGCCGGTAGGCCTTGCGCCCCCCACCATGGTCCCGCCGGCTCGGCACGCCGACCTCCTCGAGAAGATCGAGCGACTTGAGCTTGTTGATGTGCCGATAGACGGTGGGCCTCGTCGTTTTGAGCGTCACGGCGAGTTCGTCCGGCTGCCACGCCCGGCTGGGCTCCCCTAGGAAGCACTGACGCACCAGCCGGTAGGCAAGACTCTCGCCCACGGGCCCTTCGGTACCGCGGCCCTCCTCGCCGTTCGGAAGGTACCCGACGAGGCGAAGGAACTCTCCGAGCACCTCGTCGACATCCGCGATCGGAGTGAGCGGCGTGCTGTACCGCAGCGAGAGATCGAACCCCATCCGTCCCTCGGTCAGCGACCGAGCAGATAAAAAGCCGGAGCCGGACCGCCCCCTCCTGGTCGGCGAGACGATATCCCGCCCAACGGGGTGATGCCCCCGATGGCGCCGTTCGACCTCGTGCACCCGCGAAGCACGGACGAAGCGCTCGCCGAGCTGCGCACCGCCTCCCCCGAAGGGGTGGCGGTCCTGGCCGGCGGGACCGATCTGCTCCTCGACATCGACCGCGCGCGCATCGCCCCCCGCCGCGTCGTTTCCTTGCGCTACCTTCCCTGGAAATTCCTCGAGTGGTCCGGCGACTCGTTGACGATCGGCAGCACCCTGCCGCTGCGTGCGCTCGAGGTGGAGCCGCGGATCCGCCAGCGGATCCCCGGGCTTTGGGAAGCCGTTCGTGCGGTCGGGAGCGTCGCCCTGCGCCATCGAGCGACCCTCGGAGGCAACCTCGTGCGCAGCGCGCCGACCTCCGACCTGTCGCCCATCCTCCTCGCGCTGGATGCCGAAGTCGAGGTCGTCGGGCCCCACGGGTCCCGCTGGACCCCGGTCGACGCATTCCTCTCCGACTCCCGGCGACCGAGGCTCGCCTTCGGCGAGCTCGTGCGCGCGGTGCGGATCCCCGAGGCACGCCCGAGCGCCTACCATTGGCAGCGGGTACGTCCGGTCAACGACATCTCGCAGGTCGGCGTGGCGGTCGCGCGTTCCCCCTCGGAAGGGTACTATCGGATCGCCGTCGGCGACGTCCTGCCGCGGCCG
This sequence comes from Thermoplasmata archaeon, assembly GCA_021826685.1. Taxonomy (GTDB): domain Archaea; phylum Thermoplasmatota; class Thermoplasmata; order Lutacidiplasmatales; family UBA184; genus Lutacidiplasma. The sequence goes on along the minus strand of JAKAYT010000011.1, from coordinate 18,714 downwards.
GTCCGGATCCTGCCGGCCGAAGAAGCGTTGCGTTCTCGTCCTCCCACGGACGACGAGGTCCGCTCGGCGGCCGAGCTCGCGGGGAAGCTTTCTCCCTTCGCTACGGATCGTCGAGGGACCGAAGAGTACCGCCGTCACATCGTCGCGGTCTTGGCCCGGCGAGCTCTCCTCGCGATCCGAACCGCGGCCCCCCGGGGGCCGGCACCGTGACGACCGCTCCCTCCTTCACCGTCAACGCGACATCGGTCGACCTGTCCCCGATTCCGGAGTCGGAGCGTTTACTGGACACCCTTCGCTGGCGCCTCGGGCTCAAAGGAACCAAGGAAGGCTGTCGCACGGGGAATTGCGGCGCGTGCACCGTCCTCGTCGACCGAGCGAGCGTCCTGAGCTGCCTGACGCTCGCGCACGAAGTCGCAGGAAGCGAGGTCACCACCATCGAGGGCCTCGCCGCCGAGGATGTCGGCGCTCGGATCATGCAATCGTTCGCCGACGAGGGGGCGTCTCAGTGCGGGTACTGCACTCCCGGGTTCGTGATGGCGCTCGCCTCGCTCCTCCACGAGCGGGGAGCCGCCGGCGACCTCGCGGGGTTCGAGGAGGACCTCCAGGGGAACCTGTGCCGTTGTACGGGGTACGTCTCGATCCGACGAGCCGCCCAGCGCGCCCGGGAGGCCGTGAGATGAGCTACGCCGTGCGCTCGGACGCGCTGGCGAAGGCACGCGGCGCGGTCCTCTACGGCACGGACATCGAGAGCCCGGGAATGCTCTGGGGCGCCCTCGTTCTCGCGCCGATCCCCCACGGCACGATCCGCTCGATCGATCTCACCGCGGCGCGGGCGATCCCCGGCGTGACCGCGATCGGCCCCGAGGACCTCCCCCGACTTCTCCCGGGCGTGCCGACCGACCCGGAACGACCGATCTTCCCGTCCACGACGATCCAGTACCACGCCCAGCCAATCGCCGCCGTCGCGGCACCCACCCTCGAAGTCGCCCGTCGGGCGGCCCAAGCCGTGAAGGTCGAAACGCGCCAGCACCCGGCCGTCGAGAGCATCGACGAGGCCGCGATAGGCCCGAAACCCGAGGTGATCGGTCACGTTCACGCACGATACGGCGATCTGGACGGGGTGTTCCGGACCGCCGACTTCGTTCTGACGGAGACGTACCGGACGAACTCGGTGTCGCAGGTGGCGCTCGAGCCCCACGCCGCGATCGCGGAGATCCGGGACGATGGAACGTGGTTCGTCCGCACCTCGACCCAGAGCCCGTTCGGGGTGCGCGAGGACCTCGCCGCGATGCTGGGGATCCCCGAGTCGCAGATCGTCGTCGAAGGAACGTGGGTCGGAGGCGGATTCGGCGGGAAGGGATCTTCGCTCGTGGAACCGTATGCGTTGGTATTGGCCCATGCGAGCGGTCGACCTGTCCGGCTCGCGCTCACCTATCGGGAGGAGTTCCTCCTGGGACGATCGACCCTCCCCTCGCTCATTCGGCTGTCGAGCGCGGTCCGAGGCGGCACGATCGTCGGCCGGCGCGTTCTCTGGAAGGTCGACGCCGGATCCAGCCTTCCCGGGCGAGATTTCGCCACCGGCTATGGGGTCGGTTTCACGGTGGGACCCTACCGGGTCCCCGCGATCGAGTTGGAGGGGATCGCCTTGCGCACGCACAAGCCTCCGCTGGGACCCCACCGCGCTCCGCTCGCTCCGCAATGCGCGTTCGCGGCGGAATCGCACATGGACCACCTCGCCCAACGCCTCGGGGTCGACTCCGTCGAGTTCCGCCGGCGGCACGTCTGGCTCCCGGGGGACCTGACGCATCTGGGCCAGACGGTCGGACCGTTCGGCCTTTCGCAGTGCCTCGCCGAAGCCGGTGCGCGGGCGAGGAAATGGAGAGAACGCCTCCCCGAGAATCATGGGATTGGGGTCGGGGCCGGTTTCTGGTCGACCGGAACGGGTGCCGGAGGAGAAGCCCGGCTCTTCCTACAACCCGAGCGCCTGCGGATCGTGCAGGGCGAACCTGAGATCGGAAGCGGGAGCGTGATCCGGGGGCTGGCGGCGGTGGCCGAGGTCGTCCTAGGAATCCCCCGAGAGCGGATCGAGGTCGACTACCGCGACACCGCGACCGCTCCGTTCGACTCGGGCGTGTGGGGCAGCCGTACTCTGGGTGCCCTCGGTCAAGCCGTCGAAAAGGCCGCGCGGGAGCTTCGGGCGGAGCTGGCGAAACGAACGGACGCTCCCGAAGGAGCAATCCGACTCACGGTTCAAGGCTCGGAGCTGGCCGTCGAGGTCGACGGGGTCTTCCGACCGGTGCGCGAGATTCTCCGCCGAGAGGAGATCGAGAACGGGGGTCTCACGACGTACGGCACGCACTACGGAGTGGCCGGGTCGTTCGACGCCCTTCGGGTCCTCGACGGGACGTTCTACCCGTACACCGATTTCACCGGGGCCGCGCACGTCGCCGAGGTCGCGCTGGACCCTGAACTCGGTACCGTGCGCGTGGTCCGGTACGCGGCGTTCCACGATGCGGGACGAGTGGTGGACTTCGAGACGGCCAAGGCTCAGGTCGAGGGCGGCATTGTCATGGGGCTTGGGACCGCGCTGACCGAGGAGGGCCTCTGGAGCCCGGAGGGCGTGCTACAGAACCCGGGGCTGGTCGACTACCGGATTCCGACCCTGGCCGAAGTACCTCCGATCGAGGTCCACTTCATCGAAGGATTCCTCGGCGCCGGGCCGTTCGGTGCGAAAGGCCTCGGGGAACCTCCGATCATCCCGGTGCCCGCGACCATCGCCAACGCGGTGCGCGACGCGTGCGGAGAAGGGCCCACCGAACTCCCGATGACCGGGGAGCGGCTCGCCCGGCATCTTAAACTTCTGAGGACGTGACCCGTCCGCATGTCGCTGGAACCGGAGGAGATCCGCGGTCTCCTCGACTCCTACCCGGACCGTCCCTGGATCGGCGCGGTCGGCTCCCATTCCGCCCTCGACATTGCGGACGGAGCGCGGCACGAGGGCTTCACGACGCTGATCCTGAGCGAACGGGGTCGAGAGGCGACGTACTCCCGGTACTTCGCGACGCGACCGGCCGCACCAGGGCGGTCGGCGCGCGGATGCGTCGACGAGGTCTGGACCTACCCGAAGTTTCGGGACCTCGCCGCGGCCGCCGAGCAGGAGCGCATGCGTCACCGCGGCGTCCTCTTCGTGCCGAACCGAGCGTTCAGTTCCTACGTTCCGCTGCCCACGATCGAGTCCGAGTTTCGCGTGCCGATCGTCGGATCCCGCTCGATGCTCCGGATCGAGGAACGGAGCGAGCGGGAGAACTACTACACCCTCCTCGAGTCGGCCGACATCCCGATCCCGCGACCGATCGTCGACCCGCACGCGATCGATCGCCTCGTGATCGTGAAGCTTCCGCATGCGGTCCGACGCCTGGAGCGCGGGTTCTTCACCGCGGCGAGCTTCGAGGAGTACCAACGCAAGTCCGACCAGCTCCTCGCGCAGGGAACGATCGCGCGCGACGACCTCGACGGCGCGCGGATCGAGGAATACGTGCTCGGGCCGGTGTTCAACTTCAACTTCTTCTTTTCGCCGCTCGCGCCCCGTTCGGAGGGCTTGGAGCTTCTCGGCGTGGACGAGCGCCGGGAGAGCAACCTCGACGGGATGGTTCGCCTGCCGGCCGACCAACAGCTCGAGCTTCCCCCGGGGATGCGGATTCCCGAGTACACGGTCGTGGGCCACGGGAGCCTGACCGTGCGCGAATCGATCCTGGAGGAGGCGTTCCGCCTTGGCGAGAGATTCGTCGACGCGAGCCGGACGCGTTACCCGCCCGGGATCGTCGGGCCGTTCTGCCTCCAGACCTGCATCGACCGGAACGGCCACCTCACCGTCTTCGACGTCGCGGTCCGAATCGGAGGCGGCACGAACATCCACCTCTCCCTAGGCCACCCGTATGGCAACGCGCTCTACCACGAGCCGATGAGCACCGGGCGTCGCATCGCTCGCGAGATCCGGCTCGCGCTGGACACCGGCCGCCTCCCGGAGATCGTTACATGAACGCCGGGCCTACCGCGGCACCCCTGCTGCGAACCCCGCTGTACGACTTCCACGTCGCGCACGGAGCGCACTTCGTGCCGTTCAACGGATGGGAGATGCCGCTCTACTATTCCAGCATCCTCGCCGAGCACGCCGCCGTCCGCTCGGGCGTCGGGTTCTTCGACGTCGGACACATGGGCATCCTCACCGTGGAGGGCTCCACGGCCGCGGCCCTATTGTCGCGTCGGACGACCGCCAACGTCGAGCGCCTCGTGCCGGGCCAGGCGCACTACACGTTCTTCCTCGAGCTGACGGGCCACATCGTCGATGACCTGTTGATCACTCGGCTCGACCGCGGGACATCTCCGGTGCGCACCTTCCTCGCGGTTCCGAACGCGGGACGTGCGTTCGAGATCGAGTCGATCCTCCAGCAGCATCGCCACCCGGACGTGACGATCCGCCGGTGGAACGGCGCGGTGACGATCCTCGCGGTGCAGGGACCGGGCTCCCGTCGTCTCCTTGAGACCCAGCTGAATTGGTCGCTGGCCCCACTCAAGTTCTACACGAGCCGCTTCTATCCGGACCCGCCCCCCTCGGGAACCCCCTCCGAAGGGATCGTCGGAGGCGCGATCCCCGACGACCTTGCGCACGGGATCTTCGTGAGCCGGACCGGCTACACGGGCGAGCTCGGCTACGAGTTGTACGTCCCCGGCCCGCGCGCGATCCCGATCGCCGAGACCCTCACCCGTGCGGGCGCGGTCCCGTGCGGACTGGGCGCGCGCGACACGCTCCGGCTGGAGAAGGGCTTCCTTCTTTCCGGGCAGGAGTTCTCGCGGGACCGATCTCCGATCGAGGCCGGCCAGGAACGGTTCGTCGAGCTCGACCACCCGTTCGTGGGCCGACCGACCATTGACAAGGAGGTCGCCGAGGGGACCCCCGAGCGGCTCGTGGGGCTGACGGTGACGGAGCCGGGGGCCATTCCACGCCACGGGACCCCGATTCGCCACGACGGCGTGGCCATTGGCACGCTCACCAGCGGGGGCCTGTCACCAAGCCTGCATGTGGGCATCGCGCTCGCGTACCTTCCGAAGGAACTGACGCGGCCCGGCACGGTGGTGGAGCTCGAGCTTCGAGGAAGATGGGTGCCGGCCGCGGTCACTCCGCTCCCGTTCGTACCGGCCGCCCATCCGCCGAAATGAACCGCGAGGGTTCGGTCCGGGGGCCGCACCCCTCCGAGCTCGCCCGAGCGGTCGCGTCGGCGCTCGACGAGGACCGCTTCCGGCACGATCGGACGACGAGGGCGCTCGGCATCGGAGCGGCCCCCGTCGAGGGTCGGGTGATCGCTCAGGCCCGCGGAGTGCTCTCGGGAATGTCGGCGGCCCGAGAGGTCGCGCGCCGGGCCGGTCTGGTCGTCGTGCGCGCGCGGGCCGACGGGTCTGCCGTCCGGCCCGGGACGGAGGTACTGCGGTTGCGCGGGCGCGCCCGCGCGATCCTCGGAGCCGAGCGGACCCTGCTCAACTATCTCATGCACCTGTCGGGGGTCGCGACCGCCACCGCGAGGGCCGTCGCGGCCGGCCGGCGCGCCCGTCCCCCGCTCGAGGTCTGGGGGACCCGTAAGACCCTGCCCGGCCTGAGGGACCTCGAGAAGAAGGCGATCGTCGACGGTGGGGGACGCCCACACCGTCGCGATCTCTCCGACGCGATCCTGGTGAAGAACACCCATCTCGCCCTCCTCCCGTTGCCCCGCGCTCTGGCACGCCTGCCGCTCGCACGCGATTCCGCGATGCGGGTTGAGGTAGAGGTCCGCACCGCGCGCGAGGCGATCGCTGTCGCCCGCGCGGGGGTGCGAGCGATCCTGATCGACAACGCTCCCCCTACCACGGCCCGGGCGATCGTCCGAGCGCTCGATCGGGCCGGCCTGCGTCGCGGGGTGTTCATCGAGCTCTCCGGTGGGATCACTCCGGAACGCGTAGGGCAATACCGACGGGTGGGCGCGGACGCCGTGAGCATCGGAGCCCTCACCCATTCGGCGGCGGCGCTCCCGTTCCACCTCGAACTGGTCGCCCGCGCTCCACCGTCGAGTTAAGAGGCCCTGCGGGCTGTTTTCGGTAGCGAGGTGCCGATGTCGGTCGAGGAGGAGGTGCGCCGGCTGAAGGAGGAACGCCATGCCGTGCTGCTCGCCCACAACTATCAGCTCCCCGAGGTCCAGGACATCGCGGACTACGTGGGCGACTCCCTCTACCTCTCCCGACAGGCGATGGAGACGGACCGGCAGGTGATCGTCTTCGCGGGGGTGCGGTTCATGGCTGAGACCGCCAAGATCCTCAACCCGACGAAGACGGTCCTTCTTCCCGATCTCACGGCCGGCTGCAGCCTCGCCGACGCGATCACCGCGGAACAGCTGCGTACGTGGAAGTCCGAGCACCCCGGTGCCGTGGTCGTCTCCTACGTCAACACCTCGGCCGAGGTGAAGGCGGAGAGCGACTATTGCTGCACGAGTTCGAACGCGATCCGGGTCGTCAACTCGATCCCGGCCGATCGGGAGATCCTCTTCCTCCCCGACATGCTCCTCGGCGATTACGTGCGCACGCAGACCGGCCGGACGCCGCGCACGATGCACCTGTGGCCAGCGGACTGCCACGTGCACGGCCGGATTCGGCCCGAGATGATCGCCCACCTGCGCTCCGAGCACCCCGGCGCCCCCCTGATCGCCCACCCCGAGTGCGGGTGCGCTTCCGAGGCACTCCCCCACGTGGACGAGGTCCTGTCGACCGACGGCATGGTCCGCTTCGCGAAGGAAACGAAGGCGCCCGAGGTCCTGGTCGCGACGGAGGTCGGTATCCTGCACCGGATGCGGCAGCTCAATCCCACGACCCGGTTCACCCCGGTCGACGCGGGCGCGATCTGCCCGTTCATGAAGAAGACCCATCTCGCGGACGTGCGGGACGCGTTGCAGCTCAACCGCTACGAGATCGACGTGCGGCCGGACGTGGCCGAGCGCGCGCGTCGGGCGCTCGAGCGCATGGTCGCGTCCTGACCGGGGCGTGCGGACGCCGGCGAGTCGAGATCCGCGAGGTGGAGCGCGTTGCCCACGTCGGACGCTTTCGCCCAGGCCCGCCGCGCGAACCCGAGCGAGATGGGTCCGGTCGGATCCTCGGTCGGTCGGTCGAAGCCCGTGGCGACGTGAAGGGCCCCGCCCCGTCGCAACAGCTCGCGCGCCCCGTCCGAGTCGAGCCGTTCCGGGCCGGGTCCCACCTCGACCCAGAGGCCGTGGGAGGCCGCGAAGGCGAGCCACCCCTCCCAATGCTCTCGCTCCGCCGCCTTGTCCGGCGCCGGTCCGAGGTGGCTGACGAGGCGCCAGCCGGTCCCGAGACGTTGTGGCGCCGGAGGCGGGGGTCCTTGGGCTCGCAACACTCGGAAGTCGACCCCTCGGTCCGCTTCTCCGTCCGTGACGGTCGCGAACTCTGCACCGACGAGCACCTGCGCCTCGCCGGGCCGTCGCCGTTCCCGACGAACGGCGAGGCGCTGGCGGGTCTCCGCAGGGAGTTCGGCCGGGTGACCCTTATCGTCCGTTCCGTGCACGAGGACGCCCACGTAGTCGAGCCGACGCCGTCGGGCCTCGGCGAGAGTTCGATCGAGGTCGTCCGGGGTCGTATCGGCCGCCAGGTGACCGTGCCAATCCCCCCGCAGGTCCGCGAGCTCGACGAGCCGAGGGACCGAATCCGTGGTGGCGAGGTCGATCTCGCCGCGGTCCTCGCGCATTTCCGGCGGGATCCAGCTCAGGCCGATGGCGTCGTAGACATCGTACTCCGTTCGGCCGGCGATCCGCCGCTCGCCGCGATAGACGCCGTACTCATTGACCTTGAGCCCGAGGTCCTTGGCGAGCGTGCGCAATCGCACGTTGTGGTCCTTGGAACCGGTGAAATAGACGAGCGCGGCGCCGTATGACTCGAGGTCGACCACCCGCACGTCCACCTGCAGCCCCCCCTCGAGGACCACGGTCATCTTGGTGTCGCCCCGCAGCAGGACGTCCAAGACATCGGGTCCTTGGGCGATACGGTCGAAGACTTCCGAGGACCGCCGGCTCCCCACCAGAAGGTCCACGTCGCCGATCGTCTCCCGGCATCGACGCAGGCTCCCGGCGATCTCGGCCCGTTCCTCTCCCGTCAGGTGCTCGCGGATCGCGGCGACCAGCCGCTGGGCTCGAGGCCATGCTTCGGCGATCGGGGTGCGGGCCCCGGCCGGTCGGGCTCCCGCCGCCTCACGGAACTGGGCGATCTTGCGCTCGCCGAACCCTTTCGCTGCGGACAGCCGCCCTGCGTCGATCGCCGCTCGGAGCGCCGCGGGACTCTCTATCTGGAACTCGATCCAGAGGCGCCGCGCCGTCTTAGGGCCGATGCCGGGTAGCCGCATCAGCTGGACGACGCCGGTGGGTATCTCGGTCCGGAGCTGATCCAGGTATCCTAGGTGGCCGGTGGCGAGGAACTCGGTCAGCTTCTCCGAGATCGCTTCGCCAATCCCCGGGATTGCGCGCAGTTCGCCGCGATCGGCATACTTCGAGATCGGTTCCGGAAGGGACTCGATGGACCGAGCGGCCCGGCGATAGGCCTCGGGCTTGAACTTCTCCCCCTGGAGATCGAGCAGGTCGGCGATCGACCGAAGGAGCTCGGCGGCTTCCGTGTTAGAGACCATGGCCGAGAGGCGCATGGTTCACCCCCTCCTAACGGTCGTCGCTCTCCCTCGTTCGGGGAACGGTCGGCGGCTCGGCCGCCTCAATCCAGGCGATCCGGTCCACGGACTCGAATCCGAGCCGATCATAGACGCGTCGCGCCCCGAGGTTCTCCTCCCGGACATTGAGCGCGGCGGGGGCTCCCGCGCGTCGGGCCGCCTCCATTCCGAAGGCGGTGAGGGCTCGCCCCAACCCCTGACCGCGGGCGCATTCCTCGACGAAGATCCCGTTGAGGACCCATACCTCGGGAAGCCGGACCGACGCGAACGCGATCCCGATCGGCCGGGACCCGTCCCACGCGGCCCAAACGAAGCGACGTTCCGGGTCGAATTGGAACTGTGCGTAGCCTTGCACGAACGCGTCCTCGTGATGGGCGGCCCAGTCCCGAATCGAGGGGGCGTCCTCGGCTCCCACGATCCGCACCCGAGGGTCCCCACTCCCGGGGACCTCGGCGGTGGGTCGCGCGATCAACCGATCGATGAGCGACCAACGCACCGGCCCTCGGGCGGCTTCCACGATCGCCACGCATTCGGCGGACCCCCCGACGGTCAGCGGGCGCGGAGGCAGGTATTCGGCGAGGGCTCGGGTGATCCTCGGGTCCCCCACCCAATGGACGACCGGGTGGGCCGGCTCTCCCAGCCAAATGAGGAGGTATCCCTGCGGTGAACGCTCGGGTCCGCAGGAATAGACCCGGACTCGCTCGGGTTCCCAGGCGACGTCCCACGCCGCCAACGCGTGCAGCACGGGTTCTACTCGGACCGCATGCGCGAGCCAGTCCCGATCGATGCCGGCACGGACCGTGGACTCGCCCGTCATCGCGCTCCCTCCCGCCAGAGCGCGGGTCCATCGAAGAGGTCTGCGGCGTCGTTCCGGCCCGTACGCAACCGTAAACGCGGGGATCCGACCTTCCGGATCCGTGGTACGAGCGCACCGTCCGAGCCCGGAGCTCGCCGCCCACCTCGCGACGCTCTACGATCGCTTCCCGTTCCCGCGCTCCTTTTCGGACGATCCCATCGCAGAGATTCGGACGTACAGCACGGATCGTCGTCATGCGGAGGTCACCGCTCTCTACGGCGCCACGCTCGCGATCGGGAACACTACGGCGATCCGGGGGTCGATCCGCACGCTGGTCGCTCTCGCCGGCGGCGATCTCGTCGCCACGGTGCGCGTTGGCGGAGATCCGGATCCGTGGCGGACGTTCCGTCACCGGTGGATCCGAGGGGACCAGATGGCCCACCTCGCCCGCCGACTCCATGCGATCTACGACTCCTACGACTCGCTCGAGGACGTCTTCCTCGAGGGAATGGGAAAGGACGACTTCGCGAGCGGGATCGATGCCCTCGCCCGGGCCCTGCGGGGCCCGGGCGGAGGTTCGAGAGCCCCGCGAGGCTACCGCGCCCTCTTCCCGAGCCCGCTCGACCCCCACCACAGTCCGGCCAAACGCCTGACGCTGTACCTGCGCTGGATGGTGCGGGACCAGTTCCCGGACTTCGGCATCTGGACGCGGGTGCCGATGAACGAGCTACGAGTACCGCTGGACCAGCACGTCTTCTGGATCGCCTACCACCTGGGCCTCACCCAGCGACGGACGCGGACCTGGGCGACCGTCGAAGAGGTCACGGCCGCCCTGCGTCGGATCGATCCGGTCGACCCCATCCGCTTCGACTTCGTCCTGTGCCACACCGGGATCAGCGGAGATTGCCCGAAGCGACGGGACATCACCGTGTGCGGCCCATGCGTGGTGCGGCCGGACTGCCGGATGTGGCGCTCCGCGCGGGAGGCATCGTGAGCCCGCCGATCCTTCCCTCGGACGACCCGTTGCGTCCTCGACTCGAAGCGGAAGCGGCGCGAATCGCTTGGCGCACGGCACCCGGAGCCCCGAGAGGGGTTCGGGCCCGGATCGCGCACCTGCACGAAGAGGAGGCGCGGGTCGAGCGTCGGCCGAAGGGACGGAACGCCTACGCGATCCTGGTGGACTCCGGGCCGGTCGGAGCGCTGGTCCTCCTGCTGGAGATCGACCGCGCCGCTTCGGCCCCCGCCCTATCCTCCCTCGAGGCCGGACAGGACGAACGGTTCCCCCAAGGGGCCCTGGTCGCGACCTGGCCGGCGCACCGCGCGCCGGTCGCTCCGATCGGGATCCCGGACCTGATCGCCCTCGCGCGCTACGCCCTCCGATGAAGCTTTCCCTTCGCGTTCCGACCCTCGATAGGTCGAAAGCAACCATTATCCGATGAAGAACTCCCGCGCAGGTCGGGAGAACGCTCCACGTGAGCGAGAGCGCGGGCCCAGGGGCCATGACGGCGGCCGGCGGACAGGCCTACCACCCGCGCTCCGCCCGCAACATGCTGATCATCCTCGCCGGGATGGCGCTGATGGTCACCTACGTCGAGACGATGGTGCTCCCGGCCTTCAACAATTTCGTCACGTTCTTCAACTACCCGCCGGACTCGACGGTCGTTTGGATCCTCTCCGCCTACCTTCTGGTCGGGGTCGTCGCGACACCGGTATTTGGGAAGCTCGGCGACATCTACGGTAAGAAGAGGATGCTCCTCGTCGCGATGGGCGTCTACGCCGTCGCCGTGTCGATCGCCGGATTCACTCCCGACATCGGAGCGGCGCTCGGCGTCAGCGTGCGCGACCAGATCTACCTCCTGATCGCGGCCCGCGCGGTTCAAGGGATCGGGATGGGGATGTTCCCCCTCGCTTTTGCCATGATTCCCGAGTTCTTCCCGGCGAAGGAAGTCGGACGCGCCCAGGGGATCATCAGCGCGATGTTCGCCGGCGGGGCGTGCGTCGGACTGGTCCTGGGTGGCTGGATCGCGCAGGACTACGGCTGGCAGCTCACCTACCACACCGTGATCCCGTTCGCGGTCGGCCTACCGATCCTCGCGGGGTACATCCTGCGCGAGTCGCCGACGAAGACGGCGGAGTCTCTCGACCTACCCGGGATCGCCTCGCTGGGGCTCGCCCTCACGATGCTGATGCTCGGGATCACCGAGTCGACGTACTGGCCGTTCTTCAGCTTCACCGGCGGAGTGATCGGACCCGTACCATGGGGCGTGCCCGAGTTCCTGATCCTCGCCGCGATCCTCTTCGCGTTCTTCGCGTGGTGGGAGCTGCGGGCCCGCTTCCCGGTGATCCGGCTGAAATCGCTGAAGGCGCGCAACATTCTCGTCAGCAATATCAACGGGGTCGTCGCCGGGCTCGCGATGTTCCTGATCTTCACCGGGCTCGTCATTCTCCTCGAGCTCCCGTACACCCCCCTCGAGAGCATCACGGGATTCGGCCAGTCGGAGCTGTGGATGGGAATCCTCGCGCTCCCGGCTGCGGGAGCGATGCTCGCCCTCGGGATGCCTCTCGGCCGGGCGACCTCGAAGTACGGCCCCAAGCCGATCATGATCCTGGGTTTCGGCCTGAGCGCCCTCGGCGCGCTCTTGCTCACGCAGTACGCCAACCCCGCGTTCCAACTCGGTCGCTTCTCCACCCTGTCCCCTTCCTTGCCTCCCTTCAACATCCCACAACCGGTTCCGGTGATCCTGGTCGTCGCTCCGGCGCTCGTGCTCGTGGGAACCGTAGGCATCCTGATCTCGATGTCGAACGTGATCGTGTTGAGCGTCGGGCCGGCCGAGCTCGGGGTTCAGACCGGGATGAACCAGACGTTCCGGAACCTCGGCAGCGCAATCGGGCCGGTGCTGGTCAGCTCGATCATCGCCTCGTACGTTGCGCGCTACGTCACCTACCCGCCCCCGATCGGAACCCAACCGGTGTACACCGTCGCAGCGTTCCAGTGGGTCTTCATCGTCCTGGCCGCGATCGCGCTGTTCGGCCTAGTGTGCAGCCTGTTCCTGCGCAATTACAAGTTCGCGACGGACGGAACGCGCAGCGATGCGCCGGCCGCGACCGGGGTTGCGGCCGGACCGTACCCCCGGGTTATCCTGCCGGAAGAGACCGACTCTCGCTAGGAAAGCGGAGCGCCCTCCGCGACGTACATCACGAGCATCCGCTCGTCGCGCCGCACGTCGGACACGCGTAGCACGTGCCGGATCGGACCATGATGCCACCGCACACCGGGCAGGCCGGAGAATCCTCCATGGCCCGACCGCTTCCCTCGTCGGCCGCCGAAGTCTCGAACGAGTCGAGCGGCTTGATCTCGAACTTGACCACGGTGCTGGGCGACGGGGCCGCGGCCGTCGTCGCATGCCCGTTGCCGTTCCCGTTACCCTCGGAGTGGCCCTCGAGACCGATCGAGCGTCGGTCGTTCTCGGTCAGGAACTCCAGCGACAGCCACCGCGCGACGTAGTCGGGGATCGACTGCGCGAAACGAATCTTTGGGTTGTTGGTCGCCCCCGCCGGCTCGAAGCGCATGTGCGCGAGCTTTCGGACGAGGTCCTTGAGCGGCACTCCGTGCTGGAGCGCCATCGACATCGAGATCCCGAGCGAGTCCATGAGGCCGTTGACGGTCGACCCCTCCTTCGTGACGCGGAAGAAGATCTCGCCGGGGCGGCCGTCCGGGTACAGGCCAACGGTCACGTAGCCATCGTGCCCGCCCACGCTGAAGTGGTGCGTGATCGCCCGCCGCTCATCCGGAAGCCGCTCGCGCACCGGGGTGCGGACGCCCCCCGGACCGACCGGCCCGCTCGGCGCGCGGCCGTGGGTGGTATCGTAGGGCTGCGAAGCCTTGCAGCCGTCGCGGTACAGCGCGACCGACTTGATACCCAGACGCCAAGCCTCCAGGTAGATCTTCTCGATGTCCTCGACCGTAGCGTCGTTCGGGAGGTTGATGGTCTTCGACGCGCCGCCGGAGAGGAACGGCTGCACCGCGCCGAGCATGCACAGGTGGCCCATGGGGGCAATCGTGCGATGGCCGCCCGGAGGGGCGAGCGCACAATCGAAGACGGGAAGGTCCTCCGGGTCGAGCCCGGGGGCTCCCTCGATCGTTCCCTTCTCCTCGACGTACTTCACGATCTCTCGGATCTCGCTCTCCGAGTAGCCGAGGCTCGAAAGGGCGTCCGGGACGGTCCGGTTGACCATCTTCATCACGCCGCCGCCGACGAGGTTCTTCACCTTCACGAGGGAGAGTTCGGGCTCGAGCCCGAGCGTGTCGCATCCCATGAGGAGCCCGATCGTCCCGGTCGGGGCGATGACGGAGATCTGGGCGTTGCGGTACCCCCAGAGCTCGCCCGCCTTCTTCGTGTCGTGCCAGCGGTCGACCGCGGCATTCACGAGTGGCGTCAGACGCGCGTCGTTGAGCGGGATCCGCTCGGCGGCGGTCCCGTGCTTGCCCATCACGCGGAGCATCGGAGCCCGGTTCTTGTCGAATCCCGAGAACGGCCCCATGCGCTTGGAGATCTCCGCGCTCGTGTGGTACCCTTCGGCCGACAGCAGCGCCGAGATCGCCCCCGCGAGGGTGCGTCCGGGGTCGGAGTCGTAGGCGAACCCGTAGTGCATGACGAGCGAGCCCAGGTTCGCGTATCCGAGCCCGAGCGGCCGGTAGTCGTGAGAGTTCCGCGCGATCGCGGCGGTCGGGTAGCTCGACGCGTCGACGAGGATTTCCATCGCCACGATCATCGTGCGCACGGCGCGCCGGAAGAGTTCGATGTCCAACTGCCCCTTCGCATCGAGGAACTTCATCAGGTTGATCGACGCGAGGTTGCACGCCGTGTCGTCGAGGAACAGGTACTCGCTGCAGGGGTTGGACGCGTTGATGCGGCCGGACATCGGGCTCGTGTGCCAGTCGTTTGTGATGTCATCGAACTGGACTCCGGGGTCGCCGCAGCGCCAGGCCGCGTAGGCGAGCTTGCGCCACAGCTCGCGGGCGCGATAGGTCCCCGCGACGGCGTGGTCGGTCCGGTCGACCGTCTTCCACTCCTGGTCGTGGAGGACCGCTTCCATGAACGAGTCGGGAATGCGGACCGAGTGGTTCGCGTTCTGGTAGGCGATCGAGGCGTAGGCGCTGTTGGGATCGGTCCCGTCGAAGTTGGGGCTGTAGCCCTCACGGATGAGGGCGTAGGCCTTGTCCTCCTCCTTGACCTTGCACTCGATGAACTCCTCGATGTCGGGGTGGTCCATGTTCAGGATCACCATCTTCGCCGCGCGGCGGGTCGTGCCGCCGGATTTGATCACGCCGGCCATCGCGTCGAAGGCCCGCATGAACGAGACCGGCCCGCTCGCGATCCCCCCGCCCGAGAGATGTTCGTGGCTGCCCCGTAGGGAGGAGAGGTTCGTCCCGGTGCCGCTGCCCCCCTTGAACAAGCGGCCCTCGCTCGTCGCGAGGGCGAGGATCGAGTCCATGTCGTCGGCGACGGACTGGATGAAGCACGCGGAGCATTGCGGCGGTTCCCGGACGCCGACGTTGAACCAGACGGGGCTGTTGAACGCCGCCATCTGGTGGACCATCAGGTAGGAGAGGCTCTCCTCCAGCGTCGTCGCCTCCTCGGGAAGGTCGAAGTAGCCGAGCGCGAGCCCTTGCTGGGCGATCCAGTGGCAGACCCGACGGATCATCCCGTCGACGCTGGACTCCCGGCGGCCCTGGATGATCCGGAAGTACTTCGACGCCGCGATGTTGACCGAGGTATCGGACCAATCGGTCGGGGCGCGGATCCCCTTCTGCTCGAAGATGACCTTGCCCTCCGCGTTCTTGATCAACGCGTCGTGGGACCGCCACGTCACGGTATCGAACGCCGTCTTGCCCTTCGGCACGAGGCGCGGGACGGGGATGGATTCCTCCCCGTAGGTGCGAGCCGAAGGGCCCGCGTCTTCCGCGATGGGGATGGGGGATGCGCGCTTTTTCGATGCAGCCATGGGGCCTCTTGGTGGAGGACGCTGGAACCGGGTGGGCAGCGTGCCGGTCCGGAAACCCACGATACCCCGCCGCTCTAAGACGCCGTCGCGGACCTACCGGAACGCTCTCGAAGGGAGGGCGTTTCAGCTTCGGCGGTGGGTCGATAGAACGCGGGCGCCACGTGGTCGGACACCCGTCGTGAATCCTCCGAACGCTCGGAGACCCGTTCTAGTATTTGGGGACGCCGTTGCAGCGAAGCCGTGCGCGGGTCGATGGGTGGACACAGACGCGGGCTTCGCGTCCGGAACGTGATGGACGCTCCTCAGTTCACCGGACGAGCGAGCTCGACGGGCTTGACGTACATGGTGCACGGCATCAGCACTCCACATTCTCCGCAATAGAGTCCTTCTTCGGCCACCCACAGGAAGGCGCCGCAGCGCTCGCACTTCCGTGGATCGTCCGTCTCGTTCCGACAGACCATCGAGCCGGTCCAGACCGAACCGACAGATGAACTCGCGCTCGGAGAGGACTCCGAGGGCGACCCTCCTCATCGAACGGGGGACGGCTGCCGGGGCCGCTCCGGACGGAACGGCCCCGGGAAAAGGTGGTCGAGACGTTCAGGCGTTCTTCATCCGGGCGCGGGAGATGTACCCCTTCTTGTCGAGGAAATACATGTAGCCGGCCTGGCGAGCGATCTTCTCCGTGCCCACCTTGCCCTTGCGCCCGGACTTGTTCAGCTTGGTCGGCGTCTTCCACAGGTACCCGTCCTTGCCGAGGTAGTACAGGTATCCGTTCTCTCGCTTGATCTGCTCCTTGCCAATTCGCTCCGCCATATCGAGGGACCTCACCGGCGAGAGAATAGGCCCGATATTTAGATGTAAGGGTCCATTCTCGGCGGAGAAATCCGAATTCCCTGACGATAAATCTGCGCCGGCGCGGACCCGATACGGTACGGGATCTCCTCCGGGGAACCGAGATCATAGACGAGGAAGTCGGCGGGGCGTCCGAGCGCGATCATCCCGACGCGCCCGGCGACGTCCAGAGCGGCCGCCGCGTTGACGGTCGCCGCGCTGATCGCTTCCGCCGGCGTAAGATGGGCGCCATAGACGGCGTGAGAGAGGACGAGCGACATCGACTCGACCCACGAGTTCGGCGAGCAATCGCTGCCGAGCGCGACCGGCACGCCGGCCCGGACGAGCTCGCGGCCCGGGCTCGGCCGGCTTCCGATCGTGGTGAAGGGAGTCGCCGGCAGCAGGACCCCGATCACACCCGCTCGCGCCAGGGCGCGCAGGTCTCCGGATCGAACGGCCAGCAAATGGTCCGCGCTGCGCGCTCCCAAGCGGGCTGCCAACCGAGCTCCGCCCGAAGCGACGAACTCGTCGGCGTGGATCTTCGCACCGAGGCCGAGCGCGATCGCCACGCGCAGGATCCGTTCCGACTCTCGGATCGAGAAGTATCCGGGTTCGCAGAAGACGTCGCAGAAGCGAGCGAGCCTCCGCCGCGCGACCTCGGGCAGCGTGCGCCGAACAATCTCGTCGACGTAGGCGTTCGGGCGACGGCGGAAATTCGGAGGGATCGCGTGAGCGCCGAGGTAGGTAGGTACGAGGCGGGCGCCGCGCCGACGCCCGAGTCGCCGCACGAGTTCGAGGAGACGGATCTCCCCGGCGTGATCGAGCGCGTAGCCGGACTTCACCTCGATCGTCGTGGCCCCGCCCGTGGCCATCCGGTCGAGCCGACCGGCGGTCGCGTCCCGGAGCTCGGCGGCCGAAGCTTTCCGAGTCGTCCGCACGGTGGACAGGATCCCGCCGCCCCGACGGGCAATCTCGGCGTAGCTCGCTCCCTCGACCTTCCACGGAAGCTCGAACGACCGCTCTCCGGCGAAGACGGCATGCGAATGCGCATCAACGAGCCCGGGGAGGACGGTGCCGCCCCGCGCGTCGATCCGGCGGCCCCGTCGGGCGAGGCGGACGGTGCGCGCGGCGCCCCGTGACGATCCCACGTACACGAACTTGCCGTCCCGGACCCCCAGGGCGGCATCCCGCACGATCCCGAGATTCCCGAGCGCGGCGCCAGTGCGGGGGATAGGTCCCTCCGCGAGGGTCGCCAGCTCTCCGATGTTCGTGACGAGCAGGTCCGCCCGGATCATGGTTGGCGTATGAGATAGGTCATGAGATCCCGAGCTGCGATCGTCGAGGGAAAGATCGCGCGCGCCTCGGCCTCGAGCGGTTCGACGTCGGGATACCGGGAGGAGAAGTGGGTCAGGATGAGGGTGCCCACGCCGGCATCCTTCGCGATCGTCGCGGCCTGGCGGGCCGAAGAGTGGCCCCACTCGTTGGACTGACCCTCGAGTTCGGCGAGGGTCGTCGCCTCGTGGATGAGGACGGTCGCATGGGTGGACAGCACGCGTACGGCGTCGGTGGGGGCGGTGTCGCCGGTGTATACCACCGACCGCCCCGGGCGCGGGGGGCCCTGGAGGTCCGAAGGGGCGATCGTTCGATCCCCGACTCGGACGGACTCGCCGGCCTCCAGCTTTCCGAAGTCCGCGCCCCGGATGCCCATCGCCCGGGCCTTCTCGGCGTCGAACCTTCCGCGCTTCTCGTTCTCCTGAAGGCGGTAGGCGAGGGAGGGAACGGGGTGCTTCGTCTGTCCCGTCCGCACCGAGTAGCCGTCGAGCACCACCTCCTCACCGGCGGACAACGCGTGAATGTGGACCGGGAACCGCAAGGTGAAGTAACCCATCTGGAGGGCCCGTCCGACCATCTCCTTCGCATCCGACGGGCCGTAGACATCGAGCGGCTCGGTGCGGTTGTTCAGGCACATCGTCTGGATGAGGCCCGGTAGGCCCAGGAAGTGGTCCCCGTGGAAATGGGTGATGAAGATGCGCCGCAGGCGCATGAACGACGCATTCGACTGGAAGAACTGGCGCTGGGTGCCCTCACCACAGTCTAACAGAACGCTCTCGCCATCCATCTGGAGGGCGACCGCGCTCGGCGATCGCTCCTTCGTGGGCCACGAGCCGGCGGTCCCCAGGAACGTGAGCTCCATTACGGGCTCCCACCCCGGCGGGGGTAAAAGCCAGTCGGCCGACGCGTCGAGCGGGCCCGCCGGCGGGGGAAAAGAAGGAAATACGGTACCCTGCCTCGACCTGCCGTGGTCGACTGGGACCGCGTGGAACAACTCCACGAA
>JAKAYT010000010.1 GCA_021826685.1 Thermoplasmata archaeon | reverse complement strand
CGGTCATCTCCTACTCCATCTTCGGGATCTATGACGGCTTCGGCTCGGAGTTCGTGACCCCCGCCGGTCTCGGTTTCACCCCGGAGCAGCTTCCCGTCTATGCCCTTCTCGGGGGGATATGCGCCGGCTTCGGAGTCCTGTACGTCGTCTGGTTCTATGGATCGCGTAGATGGTTCGCGCGATCCCGGATCCCACGCTACGCTCGACCGGCATTCGGCGTCGCCATCGTCGGTGTGATCTTCGCGGCCGCCTACTACCTTTTCCCGCAGGAGAACCACCTCCTCGCGATCGGTTCGATCGGCATCGGCTACGGGTTCGTTCAGTGGCTGGTCTTTCAGAACAGTTTCACGCCGATACTGCTCGCGATCATCGTCGCGTTGATTATACTCAAGATCGGCGCCACCTCGCTCACGGTGGGCTCCGGGGGAAGCGCCGGCTTATTCGGGGCGGGGGTGGTCACCGGCGCCCTCATCGGCTTCGCCGTGGCCGGCCTCATGACCGTCGCATTACCCGGCCTCGTGACCGGTGCGGACTTCGCCGCCTTCGCCGTGATCGGAATGATGGCGTTCTTCGGAAGTGTTTCCAAGGCGCCGATCGCCGTGATCCTGATGGTGGTGGAGATGACCGGGTCCGAGGCGCTTCTCGTTCCCGCGATGGTCGCCATCTTCGTCGCGTACTTCCTCACCGGCCGCTATCACCTGTACCACGAGCAAGTTCCCAACCGCCTCGACTCGCCCAGCCATACGACCGAGTACTTCTCGGAGTACCTGAGGCACGTCCCGGTCGCGAGCGTCGTAGCCAAGGACGTGGGCACGGTCAGTCCGGAGACCAACGTCGCGTCCGCGGCCGCGATGCTCCGAGATGCTCCGGTCCCCATCCTCGCGGTGATGCGAGGGATCGACCTGCTCGGCGAAGTCCGGATGGTCGACGTTCTAGAGATCCCCCCCTCGGAACAGAATCTGGTATCGGTCCGCGAGATTCTCCGCGAGAATCCTCCGCCGGTGCATCCCGACACGAACGTATTGGCGGCTCTCGGAGTCATGGACCAGGAAGAGACCGACGCCGTGCTGGTCTTCACTTCCGGCAAACCTCGAACGCTCAACGGGGTCCTGACCCGAGAGAGGATCACGCAGTTCCAGAGCGGCTCCAGTTTCCAACGCTAGTCCTCGGAACCCGTACGCCAAAGATCACGGTGAAACACCGCGCGTGGCCCAGAGGCCCGGGATCGTCGATGCGTGCCCCGGGTTGTGGTAATCCGCTGAAACCGGGGAGTGGGTTCGGTGCGTGCTGTGGCGTGCGGGTCCCCGCGGTCGCCGGCTCGGGCGAAATTCCTGGCCCTACATCGGCAATGCCGGCGCAACGTACGCTGCCGTCGGGGACCGCGCCCTCCCGCCACCCGCGACGCGCTATCCGGGTGGTTGCGATCGTCCTGGTCGCGGGTGCTGGCGCCTATCTTCTACTATGAGAATAGTCGGAACGTCGATGTCGAGGTCTTCCTCAGTTCCTCCCCGAGCAATACCTGCAGGCGGCAGAATTCCACCGAGGTCGGGGACGCCTTCAACAACACCCCCGGGGCCACCATCGACGGGGAGTTCGAATTCCGGAATGCCAACACGGCCGGACCGTGCACGCCGACGAGCATCCCGACCAACACGACCGGGTTCAGCCTATCTGATGCCACGTGGAACCCGACATCGGTCCCGGCGAGCCCCGCGCCGTTCGCCTCGAACGATCCGGAGGATGGGATCGGAGAGGTCTCCTTCGCGCTCGCGATCCCGGGGTCGGGCTGGTCGGGGAACGTCGACCGGATCTTCAACTAGCGGGCGCCAGGTTCATCTCGGCAATGCCCGTTCCCGTGAGGGATGACGGACCTAGGGCGCGCCCGACCCCGGGAGCTCGGAGTTTCGCTCGGCACCCTCGATCCTGGGCCGTGGAACGCGATCACGGACGTCGAGGGGGTCCAGGTCGGCCACGCCACGGTCCTCCGGGGAGATTCGATCCGTACGGGCGTGACCGCCATCGTCCCGCGCCCGGGCAATGTGACCCGAGACCCGGTCCCGGGGGCCGTTCATTGCTTCAACGGATTCGGCAAGCCGTTCGGGTTCACCCAGGTCGAGGAGCTCGGCGAGATCGAGACTCCGATTCTGCTGACGTCCACGCTGAACGTTCCGCGGGTCGCCGACGCGCTGATCGACTACATCCTAGACCAGCCCGGCAACGAATCTGTCGAGTCGGTCAACCCGCTCGTCGCCGAAACGAACGATCGGTGGCTGAACGACGCCCGCGCTCGGGCGGTGGGCCGGGACGACGTGTTCTCCGCGCTCCAACGTGCAGTCGATACGCCTCCGGACGAAGGAACGGTAGGCGGAGGTACTGGCACGGTCGCGCTCGGGTTCAAAGGAGGCATCGGCACGTCGTCCCGACGCCTCCCGCAATCGATGGGCGGACACACGATCGGTGTCCTCGTCCAGACAAACTACGGCGGCTTGCTCACGATCGCGGGAGCCCCGGTCGGAAGAGAACTGGGCCAAGAATTTCCCCGACCCCGGGGTCCTCCGTCGCGCGGCTCGGTCGTGGTCGTCGTGGCGACGGATGCCCCGCTGGACGCGCGCAATCTGCGCCGGGTGGCGGCGCGGACCATGCTCGGGATCGGGCGTACGGGCGCCGCCGGCTCAAACGGAAGCGGAGACTACGCCATCGGGTTCTCCACCACCGGGGATCGGCGGTCCCTCCTTCCGAACGCCGACCTCGACCCGCTCTTCTGGGCGGCGATCGAGGCCACGGAAGAGGCGGTGTACAACTCGCTCTTCTGCGCGACCACGGTGCACAGTCGGGATCGGACGATCGAGGCGTTGCCGATCGATCGAACGATGGAGATCCTGCATCGGCATCACCGGGTCGAGGCGTACCCGCAAGGGACTTCTCGCCGATCGTAGCGCCGGTTCGCGGCCCGCGCGTGCCGGTCTCTTTGGACGCGGATCGGACGACCCGGGGTGGGACCGCAAAGCGGTACCCTCCGAGACGGGGCCGGAGCGCGGCGCGTTTCGAATTCGGGTAACGGAAGACCGCGGGGCGGCCCGGAAACTACTTCCGAGCCGCGGAATGACGTTCCCTCGTGCGAGCGAAGCGATCGATCCGACCCCGGCGCGTGCTGGTTCTCGACGTAGGAGGGACCCATGTCAAGGCGGCGTTTTCCGGTCGGGCGAGCGAGATCAAGATCGTCTCAGGTCCGACGATGACACCGCACGAGATGATCCGAAAGCTTGCGGGGCGTCTCCTCGGTCGGAGCTACGACGCGGTAGCGATCGGGTATCCGGGACCGGTCCGTCATGGCCGCATCGTAGGGGAGCCTCACAACCTCGGGCCCGGATGGCTGGGCTTTGACTTCGAATCCGCGCTCCATCGACCCACCCGCATCATCAACGACGCCGCGATGCAGGCCCTCGGAAGCTACCGGGGAGGCCGCATGCTCTTCCTCGGTCTCGGCACCGGTCTCGGAACGGCAATGATCCTCGACGGTACGATCGCTCCCATGGAGCTCGCGCACCTCCCCTACAAGAAGGGGAAGACGTACGAGGACTTTGTGGGCGACGCGGCCCTCAAGCGAATGGGTCGACGAAAGTGGCGAAAGGAAGTCTTCGCAGTGGCGGAAACCCTCTACGCGGCGCTCGAGCCCGACTACATCGTGATCGGTGGCGGGAACCAGCGACACCTCAAGGAACTCCCTCCGCACGCCGAGCGCGGAGACAATCGTAGCGCGATCGCGGGGGGAACGCGCCTATGGGCTAGCCCTAGCCCTCCGACGGCCCCGGTCCCGATGTCCCGGACCCCGGCGCGACCGAACCGCGGGAAGCTCGGCGGCCGCTAGCCGATCCATAAACCAGAGCTGGCGGCCGTACGGTTCGACGCAGCTCGCCGGGAGCCGAGGGTCCCCGTGGGGCCCGCTTCGGAAGATCCGGGCCACGATCCGGGCTTTGTCCTCCCCGGCGACGAGGAACCAGATCTCTCGCGCCGAGGAGAGGGCGGGGGGCGTCAGCGTGAGCCGAGGCACGAAGGGGGGCTGGCCGCTTCGTCGGACGGCCACGACCGCGCGTCGCTCCTCTCGCACCGCGGGCTGGCCGGGAAAGAGCGAGGCGGTGTGGCCGTCCGGCCCGATCCCGAGGAGGACCAGATCGAACCGGGGGAGTGGGTCGGTCCCGCGCCGGGGCAGAGGACCGATCTGCCGGCCGTAGCGGCGGGCGGCCTCCGACGGCGGCCGAAACTCGCCCAACATCCGGTGGACGCGGTAGCGCGGGATCGGCGTCTTCGACAGGAACGATGTCCAGGCCATTCCGAAATTGCTCTCGGGCCGGTCGGGGGGGACGCATCGTTCGTCCGCGAAGAAGACCTCGGTCTCCTTCCACGGGAGCCGTCGGCGGAACGGCCCGCGCAGCAGGGTGAAGAGCTCCGTGGGGGTACGACCGCCCGAGATGACCCAGGCAAAGCGGCCCCGCTCCTGGACGGCCCGGGCCGCGAACGAAGCGAGCGCGCGCGCAAGGGCATTGCTGGCGCGCGATAGGTCCGGATAGACGCGGGGCTCGCGCGCTACGCCGAGTAGTACCAACGTTGCCCCCAGTCGAGTGCGAGCTTCTGTGCCACTTCCGGTCCCCAGGTCCCTGCGGGATAGAGGGCCAAGGGCGGGGGCGATTGGAGCAGCGGGTCGTACAGGCGCCAGGACTCCTCGACCTCGTCGGCGCGCACGAAGAGGGTGGGGTCTCCGAGCATGACGTCGACGAGCAGGGTTTCGTAACCGTCCGGTAGCTCCCCGAACGCGTCCGCGTACTGGAACCGCATGCGATGGGTCTGCACGCGCATCTCGCGACCCGGCACCTTGACTTCGAACGCGAGCTCGAACCCTTCGTCCGGCTGGATGAGGATCGAGATCCGGTCCGGGTTGGAGTGGTACTCCGAGGCCGTCTGGAAGAACGAGACCGGCGGGGCCTTGAACGTCAGGATCACCCGGGTCATCTTCGCCGGAAGACGCTTGCCTGTGCGCAGGAAGAACGGCACGTCCTGCCACCTCCAGTTCGCGATCTTCAGCCGGAGCGCGACGAACGTTTCCGTGTTCGATCGCGGATCGATCCCGGGCTCCTCGCGGTAGCCCACGACGGGCGCGCCGTCGCTCGTACCCGCCACGTACTGACCGCGTACGACGTCGCCCTCGGAGAGCCGAACGATGCTCTGGAGCACCTTCACCTTCTCGTTCCGTATCGAGTCCTCGTCGCGGGTGGCCGGGGGTTCCATCGCGATCAACGTCAACAGTTGGGTCACGTGGTTTTGGATCATATCCCGCAGCGCACCGGAGGACTCGTAGTACTGGCCCCGACCTTCGACGCCGAGGGATTCGGCCACCGTGATGGTGACGTGGTCGATGTGCTCGCGGTTCCACAGGGACTCGATGAACATGTTCGCGAACCGAAAGATCAGCAGGTTCTGGACGGTCTCCTTGCCCAGGTAGTGGTCGATTCGGAAGACCTGCTTCTCCTCGAAATAGCGGTGGAGGAGGCGGTTGAGCTGCTGGGCGGAGGCGAGGTCCCGTCCGAAGGGTTTCTCGATCACGAGACGGACCCATCCGGGAGCTTGATGGAGACCGGACGCACCCAGGCCCGAGATCGTCGGGGCGAACGCCCCCAGCGGAAGCGCGAGATAGAAGATCCGGTTTCCCGGGAGCCCGTGGTCGCGTTCCACATTCTCGATCCGTTGTTGGAGCGCCGCGAAGCTCGAGGGCGAAGCGTCGGGCGTCGACTGGTAGAACAGCGTCGAGTTGCAGAACGACGCGATGTCCTCCGGCGATCCAGCCTTCGCTTCCGCGAGCGCTTGTTCGGCGAGCGCTCGGAATGCGGCGTCGTTCATCGGGCGACGCGCGACGCCGAGCACGAGGCTCCCGGCCGGGAGCCTTCCGCTCGCGCGCAGCCGATAGAGCACCGGCAGGAGCTTGCGCTGCATGAGGTCGCCGGTGCCGCCGAACACCACGAAGAGGTGGGGATCGGGATCTCCCGAGGGCATCCTACGTCTCCCGCTTGACTTCGTGACCACCGAACTTGTTGCGCATCATCGCGAGGAGACGCTCGGAGAACGGGTCCCCTTCCCGGGAGCGCAGCCGTTGCTGGAGCGCGAGCGTGATCACCGGCGCGGGGATGTTGAGGTCGAGCGCCTCGACCACGGTCCAGCGCCCCTCCCCGGAGTCCGCAACCCACGGCTCGATTCCCTTCAGCGTCGGGTTCTCCGCGAGCGCCTCTTCGGTGAGCTCCAGAAGCCAGGAGCGGATGACGCTCCCGTAGCGCCAGACCTCGGAAATCAGATGGAGGTCGAGAGCGAACTCGGTCTTCCCTTGCAACACGGCGAATCCTTCGGCGTAAGCCTGCATCATGCCGTACTCGATCCCGTTGTGGACCATCTTCACGAAGTGCCCCGACCCCACGGGTCCCATGTGACCCCAGCCCCGCTGGGGTCCCGGCGCCAGCGTCTCCAAGACCGGGCGGATCCGCTCGACGTCGGCGTCCGCTCCGCCCACCATCATGGAATACCCTTCCGTAAGGCCCCAGATCCCGCCGCTCGTGCCGACATCGACGTAGCGCAGGCCCCAGCTCGTCACCAACGTCGACCGACGGAGCGTGTCCCGATAGTATGAGTTTCCTCCATCCACGATCAAGTCACCCGGCGCGAGAAGAGCGTGGAGCTGGGTGATCGTTTGATCGACCGGGTCACCGGAGGGGATCATCAGCCACACGACGCGGGGGGGCTTGAGTTGGGCGACCAGGTTCGCGAGGGAATCCGCGCCCTTGGCGCCCTGCCGAACGACCGCATCGACGACCTCCTTCTTCCGCGCGAATCCCACGACCGTGTGGCCGCCCCGCACGAGCCGTACGGTCATGTTTCCGCCCATCTTCCCGAGACCTACCATTCCGATTTCCATCGTTTTCCTCCTTATCCAGACCGGACGCCCATGCGGGCGAGTTCCTCTCGCAGCCGTCCCGTATCTTGGACCATCAAGGTGTGAAGGCCGAGACGCGCCGCCGCTTCGATGTTCTCGCGGCGGTCGTCCAACAAGAGGCTCTCCTCGGGAGTCCTCTGGGTGACGTCGAGCGCGAGTCGGTAGGCCTCCGGCGCCGGCTTACGTCGGCCGGTGTAGCCGGAGCTGAAGAAACCATCGAAGAGGTCCCGGAGGCCAAAGGCGTGGATCCGGTAGTCGTTGAGCTCACGCGACTCGTTGTTGAGCGTCGCCATCACGTACGACCGTTGCTCCCTCAGGGATCGCGCGAGAGCGATGGCGTCCGGGTTCGCGGTCGATTGCGCGCGCATGAATTGCCGGAACTCCTCCCGCGAGAAGCGCCGCGGGACGTAGAAGACCGTCGCGTCCAGGTAGCCCTCCCAATCCATCCGGCCGGTCTCGAAATCCTCTTCGACGAGAGCGTGTCGGCGCTCGAACTCCGTGCGGTCGAGACCGAAGCGCCCCGCGGCCGCGGCGCGGGCGTCCCGATCCCATGCGTTGGAGAGCAGCACTCCTCCGACGTCCCAGAGGAGCAGGGAAATCCTAGACATGCAGGGCTTCCTGGACGAGTCCTAGGCCCATGCGAGCATCCGGACCGAGGTCGACCCGCAGCACGCGCCTTCCTTTCTGACGAAGCGCGCGGTAGTCCCCGAGCGCTTGGGCCCGGATGAGCTGTCCGAAGGAGTAGTCGGTCCCGGGAACGCGCAGGTCGTGGGCCGGAGAGTCGATCAACTGCAGGAACAGGCCGAGGTTCGGCCCGCCCTTGTGGAGCTGACCGGTCGAGTGGAGGAAGCGCGGTCCATATCCCACGGTTGTCGCCAAGTGGACCCGGTCCAGAAGGCCCTTGCGAAGCTGTGCGAGCGCGACCGACGTATCCGGGCGGGGGGCGAGGTAGGCGTGTATCGCAATGTAATCGCCGGGGCGGCCGGAGCGCGTCCAGGCGTCGACCGCGGGCCCGAGCGCGGTCGCGTCGAGGGCGGATACCGTGATCGTCCCGTCGGCGGTCCCGGTGGTGGCGGGCCCGGCCATCGCCTGGCGCGCGAGCTCTTTCGCGAGCTCGACATCCGGTTGGTCGTACGGGTCGATCCCGAGGATCATTCCGGCGCTGGCGACCGCCATCTCCCACCGGAAGAACTCCTCCGAGATCTCCTCCCGGCTCGGAACCCGCAGGCGCACGATAGGAAACCCAGAACTCTCGAGTCGGGCCGTATGTGCGGCCAGGGCGGCATCGGGATGGGGTCCCTCTTGGATCTCGACGAAGAGGCGATCCGCTCCGTATCGATCGGGGGAAGCGAACGGCTCGTCGACCACGGGCACGATCCCCTTTCCGATCTTGCCGGTGCTCTCGGCGACCAGTTGTTCGAGCCATACAGGGAATGCGGCGAATCCCGGCGACGCGTAGAAGGTGAGTTTGTCGTGCCCGCGCAGGGCCAGTTCGCCGAGCACGGCCCCCAACGAAAGGCCGGGGTTGTCCTGGACCGGGATCGACGGTGCGCATGCTTCGGCCATCGTCCACGCTCGATCGAGCAAGGCCCGCACGTCGATCCCGATCAACGCGGCGGGGACGAGACCGAACATCGTGAGCGCGGAGTACCTCCCACCGACCGTGGGCAGGGCGCGGAACACCCGACGGAAGTTCTCTTGATCCGCGAGCTTCTCGAGCGGAGTCCCGGGGTCGGTTACCGCGACGAAGGACCGAGCCGCATCTCCTCCGGCAGTACGAACTGCCTCGCGGAAGTACCGGTGGAAGGAGAGCGGTTCCTGCGTCGTTCCGGACTTGCTGGAGACCAGAAACAGCGTACGGGTCAGATCGAGACGGCCGGCGAGCGCGGAAATCGCGTCCGGATGCGTGCTGTCCAGCACGGAGAGCCGGGGGTAACCGGGCCGCTCACCAAAGATCTTCCCGAGCACGTCGGGTGCGAGGCTAGAACCGCCCATGCCGAGCACGACCACATCCCGGACCCCCTCCGACCGTATCTCCTCGGAGAACTCGAGGAGCGGCGCGATCGCCTCCTGCATCGTTTCGGGGAGGTGCAGCCATCCCATCCGTTCGGCCACATCGCTCGGGGGAGCGGCCGGCCATAGCGTCGGATCCTGCCGCCAGAACCGTTCGCCCACGCGAGCGCTCTGCCAAGCGTCGCACCGCGACAAGACCCGGTCCATGTCCGGGCCGAGACTCCACGCCGTCGGATCTACCGCGCCCGCGAGGAGCGCAGCCTTCTTCGTCGCAAGGGAGTTCAAGAGGTGGGCGTAGGACTCTGCGAACGCCGCGACGCCCTCGACCTGAAGCCCTTCCGTGATGGCCCGGAGGTCGATCCCGGCCTTCGCGGCCCGAGCCAGCACCTCGCGTGCCGCAGGAACCTCGGCGGCCAAGCTATCTCCCCTAACGACCCCGTGGTTCTCGAAGGCGGCGAGCGTCGCGGGCGGGATCGTGTCGATCGTATCGGGTCCCACGAGGGCCTCGACGTAGAGGGTGTCGCGGTACCGAGGGTCCTTCGTGCTGGTGCTCGCCCAGAGGACCCGCTGCGGGGCGGCCCCTCTCGATCGCAGCCGAGCGAAAGCGTCGCCGCGGAAGAGCTCCTGGAACCGAGCGTAGATGATGCGGCAGCTCGCGAGCGCCACCGTCCCCCGGAGCGCCGCGGCGTCCGCGGTCTTCCGCGCGTCCAGCTCGCGGTCAACGGCGGTGTCGATGCGACTGACGAAGATCGATGCCACCGAGGCGACGCGCGACGGGTCCGACGCCCGGTCGACGCCCCGCAGATACGCCTGGGCTACGGCCTCGTAATGCTCGATCGAGAACATCAACGTCACATTCACGTTGATCCCCTCCGAGATGAGTTGCTCGATGGCCGGGATCCCCTCTTTCGTTGCGGGGACCTTGATCAGAAGGTTGGGCCGATGGACCTCCGCCCAGAGCCGGCGGGCCTCCGCGATCGTTCCCGCGGTGTCGTGCGCGAGTCCCGGAGCGACCTCGAGGCTGACGAATCCGTCCCTTCCCCCCGTGCGGTCGTAGACCGGGCGGAGGATCTCCGCGGCCAGCGCGACGTCCTCGATCGCCAATCGCTCGTATAGCTCGGCGGGGGAAAGCTGGGGATCATGGCTCAATAGCTGCGTCAGCGCCCGGTCGTAGTCGTGGCTCCCGGATATCGCCTTATCGAATATCGTGGGGTTGACGGTCACGCCGGTGATCCCGTCCTGCTCGATCATCCGCTTCAGGTCGCCGCTCGTTAGCAGACTGCGTCGGATGTAATCCAGCCAAGGCGACTGGCCGTGCGCTACGAGTTCACTGAGGCGCGCCATGGTAACGCGATTCCTCCTCGGCGAGGGCCTTCCGCGCGCATTCGACCACGTGCTCCGCGGTGATCCCTAACTCACGCTGGACGACCGGTCCGGGTGCCGATGCGCCGAACCGGTCCACACCGACCGACTGGCCGCTCGACCCGACGTAACGGGACCACCCCAGGGTAACCCCTGCTTCCACGGAGATCTTTGGGATCCCGGGACGAAGCACGGATTCCCGGTAGGACAAGGGCTGTTCGTCAAAGACCCGCCAGCTGGGGAGCGACACGACGCGCGAGCGGGTTCCCGCCTCCGCAAGCTGGCGCTGTGCTTCCAGCGCGATGGAGACCTCGGACCCGGTGGCGATGAGGATCGCCTGGGGATCACCGCTGGGGGGATCCGACAGAACATAGCCACCTCGGGCTACGCCGCTCGCGATCGGATAGGTCGCGGGATCGAGGACCGGAACCTTTTGGCGGGTCAGCACGAGCGCCGCCGGTTCCCGTCGCGTCACCGCGAGACGCCACGCGGCCGCCGTCTCGTTGGCATCCGCCGGGCGATAGACCGTGAAACCGGGGATCGCGCGAAGGCTCAGGAGGTGCTCTACGGGCTGATGCGTGGGACCGTCCTCGCCCATCGCGATGCTGTCGTGCGTGAAGACAAAGATCACGTGCGTCCTTTGGAGGGCCGCGAGCCGCAACGCCCCGCGCGCGTAGTCGGAGAAGACGAGGAACGTGCCTCCGTAGGGAAGCAGCCCCCCATGGAGGGCCATTCCGTTAAGAACGGCGACCATCGCGTGCTCTCGCACGCCGAAATGGAAGTTGCGGCCGCTCCCGTCCTCCGCCGCGTAATCGGGAGTGCCGGGCAGTACGGTCTTCGTGGATGGGGACAGATCCGCCGCCCCGCCGACCAGCGCCGTCAGCCGAGGGGAGAGCGCGGCAAGTACCTTTTGCGACGCATCGCGGGTGGCGATCGGTCCACCGGCCGGTTGGAAGATGGGAAGCCCCGAGTCCCAACCGGGGGGAAGGTCGCCGGAAATCTGGGCATCGAAGGCCCTAGCGGCCACCGGGTCCTGTGTCCGGAACCCCGCTCGAAGGGACTCCCACTCACTTTGCCACAAGCTCCCCCGTTCGAGCGCCCGACGGAAGTGCTCGCGGGCCTCGGACGGGAACCAGAACGTAGGCTCCAAAGGCCATCCCAACTTCTCCTTGGTTGCTTTGAGGTTGGCCGGCCCCAGGGGCTCTCCGTGCGCCTCTCGCGTGTCCTGTACGGGACTGCCGTAGCCGATGTGGGTCCGCACGCAGATGAGCGAGGGGTGCCGCAAGTCGGCCCGAGCCCCGCGCAGTGCGGCGTCGATCGCGTCGAGGTCGTTACCGTCCTCCACCCGAAGCACCTGCCAATCGTACGCTTCGAAACGACGCGGAACATCCTCGGTGAACGCCCAGCTCGTCGGACCCTCGAGGGAGATGTGGTTGTCGTCGTAGAGATAGATGAGCTTGCCAAGACCCAGGTGGCCCGCTAACGAAGCCGCCTCCGAGGCGATCCCTTCCATCAGGTCTCCATCGGACACGATGCCGTAGGTATAGTGGTCGACCAGCGGCCATCCTTTGCGGTTGAGCGTCGACGCGAGGTGTCGCTCTGCGATCGCCATCCCGACTCCCATCGCGAAGCCCTGTCCTAGCGGCCCCGTCGTTGCTTCAACCCCCGGGACCACTCCATACTCAGGATGCCCGGGAGTCCGGCTCCCCCATTGGCGGAACCGCTCGAGCTCTCCGAGCGGGAGATCGTATCCGGTAGCATGGAGGAGGGCATAGAGCAATGCCGAGCCGTGGCCCGCCGACAGGATGAAGCGGTCCCGGTTCGGCCAGTGCGGATCGGCCGGATTGTGGCGGAGGAACCGGTCCCAGAGGACGTAGGCCATCGGCGCCGCGCCCAACGGTAGGCCGGGATGACCGGACTTGGCCCTTTCGACCGAGTCGATCGCAAGGAATCGCAGCGTGTTGACACAGGTACGGTCGAGCTCCGTCGTGGCCATCATCGTGCTGTAGCACCGACCGGGGAAAAGGGTGGCGGGTTCGGATCCGACCGACGTAGCCCCTGCGACCGTTGTTCTTCGCGCCATCCTCGGCGGGGCCACCCGGGTCTGCACCGGTCTTCGACGGAGTGCCCGTGCACGGAACGGGCGAAGGATTAAGTCGCCGACTTGGCTCCCACGGGCCGTGATTCCTCTACCTCACGGCGGGCGGCTCATCAACCGTGAGAGCACGCCGTCCGAGCGACAACGACGCGAGTCGGAGTCCCGCGACCTCCTAACGCTCTCCCCGTTCATCGATGCGATCTACGATGCGGAGAAGATCGGGATCGGCGCCTACAGTCCGCTGGACGGTTTCCAGGGAAAGGAAGCCGTCGAGGCGGTGGTGGAGCGGGGTCGCCTACCGGACGGTCTCCCGTGGACGATCCCAATCCTGCTCGCACCTACGGGGAAGGAGAACCTCCGCGTCGTGGAGTCGGTGCGGGCGGGGGACGAAGTGGGCCTCACGGACCCGTCGGGGCGCCTGTTCGCCATCGTCCGAGTCGAGGAGAAGTTCCGCTACGACCGGCACCGAGTCGCCGAGCAGGTGTACGGAACGACGGATCCGCAACATCCGAATGTCGCGGACCTTCAGGCCCAGGGTGAAGTTGCCCTCGCGGGTCCCTTGGTACTCCTGCGACGGCTGGAGCTCCCCACGGGCCCGCTGGAAAAGACTCCCGCGGAGGTCCGGGATGAGTTCGCGCGACGAGGTTGGTCCAACGTCGCGGCCTACCAGACCCGCAACGTGCCGCATACCGCTCATGAGTACCTTCAGCGGTGCACGCTCGAGCGGGAAGAGATCGATGGGCTGTTCGTGCATCCGGTCCTCGGGCGTCTCAAGAAGGGCGACTACCGGCCGGCGGTCATCGCCGAAGCCTACCAGGCGCTCATTCAGAACTACTATCCCGCCCATCGGGTCCTGCTCGCCGCTTTGAGCATCACGATGCGGTATGGGGGTCCCAAAGCAGCCCTCTTCCTCGCGATCATCCGTAAGAACTTCGGCTGCAGCCACTATATCGTGGGACGGGACCAAGCCGGCATCGGAAAGTACTACGAACCTTTCGCCTGCCAGCGGATCTTCGACGAGTATCCGATCGACGTCGTACCGGTACGATACGAAGAGACGTTCTTTTGCAAGGATTGCGGTTGGATGGCGACGGCCCGGACGTGCACGCACCCGGTGTCATCCCGCCTCGACACGAGCCAGACCCGAATCCGTACGGCGATCGCGAAGGGCGAGGCGCTTCCCAAGGAACTCCTGCGGCCGGAGGTCTATCGAGTCCTCGCTCGAGGCGACGTACTCATCACCGAATAACGTGGCGATGGTTCTTGAGCCGGCGGCCGCTGGTTCGGACGGATACCAAGCAACCCCACCGCGCGCTCCGATCGGGGGACCTTTGCTCGATGATCTGCGAGCCCTCCCGGAGCGCAGGTAATATGGGCAAGGGCGCATACGCGAGCCAGAGCGATGGCGGACCGCCCTGCGGACCCTTCCCCCATTGACCCCGCGACGTTCGATCGTCAGATGAACGAAAAAGTGCTCAAGTTCGGCTCGCGCGGCGACGAGCGGTGTCCAAGATGTGGCGAGATCGGATACCGCCGGGTCGCAGACTCCGAGATGGTCGCCCTCTACGCCTGCCGACGCTGCGGCTTCCAACGCGAAGAGCTCCACGAAGAACGCACGGACATCGAGCCGCCGTTCCGGGAGTACCGCGAGGGCCGGGGATTCCGAGCAACGGTCGAGGACGAGGCGCCGCCATCGGACGGAGTCGACCCCGCGTGACGGCTCGCGCTTCCCACGCTTTCCGGACCGGACTCTATCCGCGCGGAGCGGAACGCGCTACACGCCCACCGCTCGTACGGCGGGGCCGCCATCGCTTACCGGTCGAACCGATCGACCGGCTGGATGTCGCGATCCTCTCGGCGCTTCAGGCCGATGGCCGAGCGTCCTTACGTCGAGTGGCGAAGTCCGTCGGAGCAAGCGTGACGACGGTCAGCACTCGGGTACGGGCGCTCCAGCGCTCGGGGGTTCTCCAAGGATTTGTCCCCCTCGTCAGCGTCCAGGGCCTGGCGGCGTTGGGCCGTTCTCCCGATTGCGTGGCCCTCCGCATCGTTCCCCGTCGCCTCTCCGAGAACGGGCGCGAAGAACTGGCCCACTCCATCGCCCGGGAGCCAAGCGTGTGTTATCTGTTCCAGTTAGCGGGCTCGCACGAGCTCTTGGCGCTCGCCTCGACCGTCTCGGCAGCGGCAACGGACCGGCTCGTTCGCGCGGTCACCGCAATCCCCAAAGTGGATCGCGTCGTTCCCATGTCGATCGCGCGGGTGCACAAGGAACGGCCCGGCCACCCGGTGGGGATGGCGGCCGAACCGCCGCGTACGGCTCGTAGGTCCCCTGCCCAGGGCCGACGCTACCGGCACTGACCGCCCCGCCGACGCCGTGCAAATCCTTATCACGGTCTTCCCATTGGACAAACGTCCAGGTTAGGGCCGCATGACCATCGTCGCCCATCTTCCGCAACGTGCGCTCACCCTCACTGAGGAAGAGTCGGCGGCGCCGCCCGCGATGGAGCTGACCGGCCGCCGTCGTGCCTCACCCGAGGAGCGCGCGCTCTCGGAGACGATCTTCAGGGAGTTTCACGC
This sequence comes from Thermoplasmata archaeon, assembly GCA_021826685.1. Lineage (GTDB taxonomy): Archaea > Thermoplasmatota > Thermoplasmata > Lutacidiplasmatales > UBA184 > Lutacidiplasma. The sequence continues at coordinate 23,551 of JAKAYT010000010.1, read as the reverse complement.
CGATCCGCGCTACCACGAGTTCGTCCTTGGCTGCCTCAACTGCGGGGAATGTACGACCGGATGTCCGGCGGCCCGATTCTACGACTTCTCCCCTCGCGAGATGCTTCAGATCGCAGAGACCGGCGACGCGACGACCCTCTGGGACGCCCTCCAGGAGAAGATCTGGGCATGCTGCCAGTGTTACACCTGCAACATGCGCTGCCGCTTTGGCAACGACATCGCCGGGATCATCAGCGTCATGCGCGAGCTCTCGGTCTCCCACGGGGTTGCCTCGACCCGCAAGACCCTCGCGCCCTTTGGGCGATCGCTCACGCTGTTGATGACGGTCGGGACGCAGGTCTCGTCCGATATGATCCAGCCGGATTTCTTCCGGGACTGGGGGCCGTTCGCAACGGGCTCCGACCGGGCGTGGGGCGTCGGGGCCGACATCATGCGCCGGGCGATCCCCTCGGACGTCCTGCAGACGACCCGATCGTCATGGGAGGTCTCGGTACAGACATCCCTCGAGCTGTTCCGAATCTACGAGGAGACCGGCGTCCTCGACATGCTTCGGGGCCTCGATCCCGACCTTACGGAAATGCTGATCGATATCATCGAGGAGCGACGCGAGGAGTTCGAAGAGGCCCGAGAACGGTTCCGGACAGAGCTCGAAGGTATGCGCGGCCCGGTGGCCACGTTCCGGGGATAGGGGACTGTCCATGTTGAGCGCAAACGAAATCCGCAAGGTCGTCCAAGAGAGGAACCAGCATCAGAAGGGCACCGGGAAGAAGGTGGTCGACGTCCGCGAGGAGATGGAACGCTTGGAGGCCGCCGGCGAGATCGTCATCCATCGGATCCGTCCGGAGAATCGGCCCGTCGAGGTTTCCACACTCTTCGGATGGAAAAAGCGGATCCCTACCGACCGACTCTGGCATCACAAGTCATGCGGACAGTGCGGCAACATCCCCGGCTACCCCTCCTCTCTGCTTTGGCTGATGAACGAGACCGGCCGCACGTACCTCAACGAGCCGCACCAGACTTCCTGTACAGCATGGAATTACCACGGGACGGCCACTTCGAACCCGGTCGCTCTGGCCGCCGTAGCCGCCCGAAACTTCCACCGCGCCTACGAAACGGGTCACTTTCCCCTCATCCACTGCGGAACCAGCTACGGGGACTACAAGGAGATGCGCAAACTCCTCGTCGAGAACGCGACGGTTCGCGCGAAGGTCCGCGACGTCTTGGGGAAGATGGGCCGCGAGCTGGTGCTGCCGGAAGAGATCGTCCACTACTCCGAGTGGGTCCACGTCATGGCGCCCGAGATCTTGGCCCGCCAAAAGCACACGGTCGAGGGAATCGTCGCGACCGTGCACGAACCCTGCCACTACTACAAGATGGTGCCCGAGGACGCCGTCTACGATGAGGCCATCTATGCCGGGCAGCGGCCGGCCGTCCCCTCGGGGATACTTATGGCGCTCGGGGCCAAGGTCGCCGATTACTCAACGTGGTACGACTGCTGCGGGTTTGGTTTCCGTCACATCCTGAGCGAGCGCGAGTTCAGCCGGTCGTTCGCGAACCTACGGAAGATCCGCCCGATGGTCGAAGAGGCGCACGCGGATGTCGCCATCACGAGCGACACGGGTTGCGTGACCACGCTCGACAAGAGCCAATGGATCGGGAAGGCCCACGGGCTCCCGTACATGCTCCCCGTACTCTCCGATGTACAGTTCGCGGCACTCGCGATGGGAGCGCATCCGTACAAGATCGCCCAGGTCCACTGGCATGCGGCCTCGGCGGAGGCGTTGATGACGAAGATGGGTATCGATTGGAAGGCGGCGAAGGCCGAGTTCCGGGAGTATCTTCAGGCGCTCAAGAACGGTCAGGCGCCCGAACTGCTCCACCCTGCCCACGGGGAAATCGAGACGTACTTCGCGATCAACAAGGGCCAAGTCCTTCCGGACGAGGCTCCGGCTGCCCCCGCCGGCGCGGGGGGGCGTTCTCGGTGAATCCGATCCTCGTGCTCGGAGCCGGTCCGGCCGGCTTGAGCGCGGCGGCGGAGATCGCGGAGCTCGGTGCGCCGACGATCTTGGTCGAGCGGGAGGCCTACCTCGGAGGCAACCCGAAGCGCTGGCACTACTCGCTCCTGGCTCCGGACCTGCGCCCGTCGGACGAGATTCTCGGGCCGTTGATCGCCAAGGTCGAGGGAAATCCGAGGGTCGAGCTCCATCGATCGACGACCGTTACGAAAGCGGAGCGCCTTCCGAAAGGGTTCCGCGTCACGCTGAAGACCGGCGATGCGCTCGAGACCCAGGAGGTCAGTGCCGTGGTCCTGGCGACCGGCTTCGACCATTTCGATTCTCGGCGCAAGTTCGAGTACGGATACGGCCGCTACCCGGACGTTCTTGACTTCAAGGAACTCGAAGGGATGATCCATGACGACCGGGTGCTCCGTCCGTCCGACGGTAAACCGCCCCGACGAATTGCCTGGATCCTTTGCGTGGGGTCCCGGGATCTCCAAGTCGGGAACCCTTGGTGCTGCCGAATGGGATGCGCGGTGAGCATCAAGCAGGCGGTCGAGATCCGGCAGAAGCATCCCGAGATCGACGCATACGTCTACTACATGGACATTCGGACCTACGGCCTGTGGGAGGACCTCTACTGGAAGTCGATGCAAGAGTACGGGGTCAAGTTCATCCGGGGACGCATTGGTCAGGTGACGATCGCCGAGGGAGGCTCCCAACTGCTCGCGACCGGAGAGGATACGATCCTCCGCCGCCCGACGGAGGTTCCGTTCGATATGATCGTCCTCGCGAGCGGCATGGAGCCCGGCACCGGGACCCAAGAGGCGGCCGCCCTCTTCGGCGTCCCCGTCGGCCCCGAGGGGTTCCTCACCCCGAATCTCTCGGACATGAACCCCGTCGACTCCGGGCTGCCCGGCGTGTTCCTCGCGGGCGCGGCGACCGGGCCGAAGGCGATCCCTGACTCCGTGACCGAGGGGATGGGCGCGGCCCTCCGCGCATACCAATATGCTCGCAACTGAAACCTCACGGACGATTCGCTCTACCGGAGCGGACCCTAGCCGCGTCGCGCAAGAATTCCGGGAGCGCGTGCTGCCGTGCGGGGTGGGCGAAGTCAACCGCCTCGAGGCATCGGTCGAGGCGAAACTAGCCGCCGTGCGCGAGCTCGAACGCCTCCCGGCGGACCGATTCCCCGCGGCGTTCCGGTCGGTTCTCGGCGGGGTCGTTTCGACCCGCCCGTGGCGCGCAGACCTCGTCGCACGGACCGACCCTGCGGCCGTGCGCGCCATCCTGCGGGATGCGCACGGGGGTCGGTTGGGCCCGTCGGACCTTCCGGCGGTAGCCCGGAGGTTCGACGGCGCACCGGCCGACGTGGGGATCGACCTCGCGAGCGAGCTCCTCCACGCCGCCGCCCCCGACCGGATCGCTCTCCTCGCGCGTTGGGTATGGAACCCGGCACGGCGGACCGGGATCCTCGCGGCGTTCGGGGGGTCCGACCCCGAAAGCTACGCGGCGACCCAGGCACGGCTCGGCGAGATTCGGCTCCAGCTCGGTGCGCTCGGTTTCCCCTCGCAAACGTTCGCCGGGGTCGACGTGCTCCTCGCCCTCAGTTACGCGGGCCGCCTGGGGGAGGCGACCGACCGAAGTTTCCAGGGAGGCGGCATCGAGCGTCTCCTTCCGGGTCCGTTCCCTCTCGCGACGATGCTACTCGGCGTCCGGAGGCGCCCTACCCTTGCCGATCGTTGAGAAGTCACTCGTCACCGTCGATCGCTCCGACCGGCTCGAGATGGAGGGGATCGACGTCTCCGGTGACTGGAACACGTTCCTGCGCTCGCGCGTCCAGACGGACCTCGACGTGCGGATCCTCGACTGGGTCCGCAGCCAGCCTCAGGGCGACACGATCTCGCGCTGCTGGCAGTGCGGGACGTGCACGGCCGGCTGTTGCCTTCACACCGATTATGGGTTAAACGAGTTCAATCCGCGTTACTTCATCTACCTCGCCCAGGTCGGTTACGAGGAGGAACTGCGGAAGTACGCTACTACGATCTGGCGCTGCGTCTCGTGCAACAAGTGCGTCGAGCGCTGTCCGAAGGGCGTCAAAGTCGAAGAGGTCATCCACACGATCGGAAGCTATCTCGAATTCACCGGCGGCGCCCCTGAGAGCCCGGCCGACCGGTTCGACCGGGCCTACACGGAGAACCTGCTTCGCCGGGGGGTCCTCGACGAAGCGAGCCTGTTCCGGACGTACGAACGCTTGGAAGGGAGGACGATGCCGGCGGGCGAGATGCTCAAGATGGGCTTCCAGCTGCTGCGGAGCGGCCGGCTCCGAACCGGGCCTCTCGCCCACCGGACTCGCGGATGGCGACAGTTCGGGAACGTGCTGCGCGAGAAGCTGAAGGAGGACGAACGCCGCCGGCGCGCATCGCTGAGCGCTGCGGGAGGAAGGGGAGGGCACTCCCCGTGAGCGCCGGCGTCTCGCGCGGGCCGACGGATAGCGTTCCGGCGTACTATCCGGGTTGTTCGCTCGATGGGCTCGGGAAGGCCTACGAGGTCACCGCCCAGCAGGTGCTCCGTCGACTCGGCCTTTCGCTCGATCGGATCGTTGACTACAACTGTTGCGGCGCGACGGAGGTCAAGAACCTGAGCCAGGACGTCTCGGTCGCTCTCCCCGCCCGCAACCTCGCGCTCGCCCGGTCGATGGGGCGCCACCAGGTCGTGGCGGCCTGCAACGGTTGCGTCTATTCGCTCGCGCGGGCCAACGACGCGGTCCGCGAGCCGGCGACCCGCGGCCGCATCAACGCGACCCTGGAGGAAGGAGGAGCGCCAACGTACGACGGCGAAGCATCGGTCCAACACGTGCTCGAGTTCATCCACACCCGGGCCGGGCCCGAACGGGTACGGGCGGCCGTGCGACGACCATTGACCGGCCTCACGGTGGCTCCGTACTACGGCTGTCTCTACACTCGGCCGAAGCGTTACACCGGGGCCGGCAGAACGCCGGGGGCCGATGACCCGGAGCATCCGCATTTTCTGGACGAACTGCTCGAGGCGTGCGGAGCGAAGGTCCTCACCGACTTCTCGGCGAAGACGATCTGCTGTGGCGGTGGTCACGCGCTGAGCGACCTCGATGTTGCGGTCGCGTTTAGCGCGTCGATCCTCAACGAGGCTCGTCGCGCGGGTGCCGATCTGGTCGCCACCATCTGCCCGCTGGGCCAAATCAACATCGAGAACCACCTGGATCGGATCCGTGCCGCGTACGGCGAGGAAGTACTGCGTCCGGTGGTGTACTTCACCCAGCTCATGAGCCTCGCGTTCGGCGCTAGCGTGGCCGAGGCTCGACTCCGGGACAATTTCTCGCGACCCGACCTCTTCTTGCGCTCGCGAGGTTTTGCCTAGGAGGATAACGATGGCGATTCTGAACGGCTGCGAATTCCCGGACGACCGTGCCTACTTCATTGAGCGTACCCAGATGACCTGGGTCAAAGTCGAGGGAGATCGCCTGTGGGTCGGCCTTACCGATCCGGCGCAGACCCGGGCGGGCAAAATCCTCCACGTTCGGATTAAGGCGGCGGGCACTCCGCGGGAACGCGGGAAACCGATCGCGACGGTCGAGAGCGGCAAGTGGGCGGGCCCGGTGATGGCACCGGTGACGGGCACCGTGATCGCGGCGAACGCGGAGGTCGAGCAGGACCCCGGGCTCCTCAATACCGACCCCTACGGCCGAGGGTGGATAGTGGCGATGACCGCGTCCGATCCGAGCGAAATTGGGTCGCTGCTCCGGGGCGAAGCGGCGCTCGCGCGTTTCAAAGAGATCCTGGAGAAGGACAACATCCGTTGTATGCGGTGCCAAACCTGAGGCGTTTCGGAGGCAGCGAACGATGAGCGCGAGCACGCCGGCGGACCCCGCCGGGAAGAAGATTCTGATGATAATGACGACCGGGCCGGAGGACCCCGACAAGACGTACGCCCCGTTCTACACCGCGGCGCTCATGGCCGCCATGGAGATCGACACGACGATGTACTTCTTGATGCACGCGCCCGAGCTCCTTCGCAAGGGAGGGGCCGAATCCGTCCCTCTCAAGAAGGGGGGAAACCTGAAGATGTTCATCGACATGGCGCGCGAGAACGGCGTCAAGTTCCTGGCGTGCGCGGAGAGCTGCCGCGACCTCTGCGACATTCCGCCGACCGACCTCATTGACGGCGTCAAGCTCGTCGGTTCGGCGACGCTCGCCGACCTCGCGCTCGACGCGGACTCGGTCATCTCCTTCTAGCGATTCGAAACCGAGGGGACGGTGAGCGCGGCGTGGCGCTGGCTCGACCTCGGAGCGGTCGACGGCGCCACGATGGTCAACGTGTTCGTCGCCCTCGCTCGGCCCGTTGCCGCCGGCCGTTCGCCCCCGACGGCTCTCGTCCTCTACCCGGAACGTCCGTTCGCGAACGTCGGCTACCATCAGGAGGCCGAGCGGGAGCTCGACCTCGCCTACTGCCGCGCCCAAGGGATCCCGGTCGTCCGTCGGGCCGTCGGCGGGGGGGCGATTCTCGACGGCCCGTGGGAGCTCGACTACATGCTCGTGCTCCCGCCCGGCGCTCCGGGCACCGACGGGGGGGTTGCCGCCTTCTACGAGCGGCACCTCGCGCCCGTCGCGGCCGCGCTACGTAGGCTCGGTGTCGCCGCGGAGCGAGCCGGCATCAACGACCTCACCTCCCGCGGCCGGAAGCTGAGCGCGAACGGGGCCATGCAACTGCACGGGTCGTGGATACTGGTGGGGGACCTCTTGCTCGACCTCGACGTCCCCGCGATGAGCCGGGTCTTACGGGTCCCGGACGAGAAATTCCGCGGGAAGCTCGCGAGCGGGATGTCCCAGTGGCTCACATCGATCCGCGCCGAGACCGGTCGCCTTCCCGAGCGGGGGTTCGTCGCTCAAACCCTGCGAGAGGAGTTCGCGCGATCGCTGGGGGTCTCGTGGGTACCCGGCGCGCTGACCGCGGAGGAGGCGGAGTCCCTGGCCGAGCTCAAAATCTCACGAACCCGGGACGACTGGACGTACCGGAAGGATCGCTCCCACCCGGGCCTGTCGGGCGCCCCGTACGAGGGACGGGCACTCAAGATCGCGCACGACACCTTCCTCGCCCGGTACGATCGCAAGGCCGCAAAGCTTGTTCGCATCACGCTCTTGCACGGCGGCGGCCGGGTGAAGGAGGTCGAGATCTCGGGCGACTTCTTCACGATGCCGTTTGACGCGCCGCTCGCGGACCTCGAACGAAGCCTCGCGGACCAGATCCTCGATGAGCATTCGCTCCGGGAGTCCGTCGCGGGCTGGCTCAGCCAGAACCGCGTCGAGCTGGTCGGTGCGACGGCCGCCGACCTCGCAGCTTCGATCCTGGCCGCCGCAGAGCTCGCGCCTACGACCGCTAGTCGAACCCCGTGATCGAGCGCACGGCCGTCGCCAGCTCCGCGAGCTCGGAAGACTCCCGGGGAAGGGGCCGAGCGACCGCTTCGAGTGACGGGCCGAGCGCGTAACCGGCGCGTACCACGGCGCCGTCCACGATCGCGATACGGCGCTCCTCCGACCCCGGTCCTGCAAGAACGAGGATCCCGTGCGGGCCGGCCACCCGCAGTCGCCGCTCCACGGAGCTCGCCGTTCGCGGTAGTGGGGGGAGCTCGCGCCATGTCGTCGCTTGGTGGCGGGCCACCGTTTCCCGGCGGAAGTGCGCCTCCTCGGCCTCGGACGGATCGGCGGAGCGCGTGCCAAAGAGGCCCGCCGCGCCGAACGCCGTCGTGACCGCGTCGGCGAACGCCGTCCATTCGGGGAGATGTCCGGTCTCGTCGACCCAGGAGGTGACCCATCGCGCGAGTTCGGCACGCACGATCGGACGGATTCCGGGATGCGGGAGTCGTAATAGGTCCGCCATGTTCTGCCGGTCCGCCCGACCCAGGATCCCTCCAACGAGGATGTGGGCACCGTCCCAGTCGCCGCCCGCGTTGCCCGAAATCTTCCGCTCTCCTACGACCAGATCGCTCGGTGGACGCACCGTAAGAGTCAGCCCTAGCCCCCTCGCCGCCTCGGCGACGGGACGCAAGAAGCGAGCGAGGTCCCCGGGCCCTCCGGCCCCTTCGTCGCGGTACACGAGCTGGTAGAACCACTGGTCCGAGTCGAGCCAGGTCGTTCCCCCTCCCTCGACCCGTCGGATCACCGGGATCCGGCGACGGGCAACGAACTGCGGGTCGACCTCCTCGGCGAAGGACTGATGGAATCCCAAGGAGACGTACGGGGAATCCGGCCGGGCGAACAACAGGGTGTTGGGCACCTCGCCGGCCCCGACGAACTGAGCGACGCTTTCGACGAACGTCTGGGCTCTCAGCGGCGAGCAACGACCGAGGTCGATCCTGCGCCAGACGGGAAGTTCGGGACGGAAGGGCGACGATCCGTCCGGGACCGGCCCGCTCACCCGGTGCCCTCGGTCCCCGCTTCGAGCAGTCCCGGGGTGCGCGGTCGCACTCGGTAGAGCCAGCCCGTGCCGTAGGGGTCGCGGTTGATGGTCCCCGGGTCGGTTTCCACCACCGGGTTGGTCTCCACGACCGTTCCATCTACGGGGAGCGCCAAGTGACCGACCCACTTCTCCGACTCCATCGAGGCCACGGTCTCGTCGCGCAGGTACGTACGGCCCGGCTCGGGTCCCCGGTACTGCGCGAGGCGCCCCGCCCGCCGTTGGGCCTCCTCGGTGAGCCCGATGACGTACGTTCCATCCGGTTCGCGCCGGTACCAAAGGTCCGGGCCGATGCGGCACGCGGGAGGCCGATCGCCCGATGGAGGAAATGAAACTGGGGCCATCGCCCTAGCGCGGTGGAGCGGCGCCCCACGACCGGCCCAGCTGCTTCAGGAGGAGCAGGATCGCCTGAAGCCCGCGCTGCGTCTCCGGGTCCCGCAGGGCACGACCGAGGGCGAATACCCCCGAGATGTTCGGGACCTCGGCGAGCGCCTTCTCCCGCGCGGCCGGGTCGCCGAGTCCCGAAGTGGACTCGGCCAGGGTTCCGAGGACCGGGCCGGCGCGCACGGCGGCGCGGACCAAGGGCTCGATCTCCTCCTTGGGAGGCAGCGACTCGACGAACTGTATCCAGCCGACCGCGGAAGCGCCGGCGTGGGCGACCATCTGATCGGTGGTCGCCTGGGCGACGCCGACCGCGCCTTCGGCGAGCGTGACGATGGTGTCCAGAGCTCCCGTCTCCTTCCACTCGGCGAGCCGGTCTATGAGGAACAGCACCGCGTCCCGCCGCCGCTCGTCCTGGGAGATCCAGTCGAGTAGAGACAGGGCTCCGACGAGGGTCGTGCCCGCGGACTCAAGCATACGGTCCGTGACCGCGTCCGAAATCCCGACCGCGCCTTCGGCGAGCGAAAAGAGCCTCTCAAGCGTTCCGTCGGATTGCCAGCGCGCGAGGCGCTCTCCGAGAGTCTGGAGCGCGGCGAGCGAGTCGGCGGTGGAGGGCGTCGGGGGCGAGGCCGCCGAAGGCGGCGCGGAGGGGGGGGACGCCGGCATGATGTTCCTCCTAGAACAGCGCCCGGGCGGTGAGGTCCCAGTACGTACGGTTGTAGATCACTTTGTTCCAGTAGTGCGCGAACGAGGGGGTCGGAGGGTGCGGGGGGTGGAGATAGTCGAATTTGATGTACGTCGCCTGTGCGAGCCCGGTCAGGATCCAGCAATAGACCCGCCCCTCGTAGCGGGACGTCGGGGCTTCGCCGCGGGCCAGGGCCGCAACGTTCTGCGTCACGGTCTCGGCCTCGTAGTCCGCCGTCGAGCCGGCCTTGGAGATCGGGATGTTGGTCGCATCCCCGAGGACGAAGATGTTCTGCTTGCCTTCGGCCCGCAGCAGGTAGCGGTCGGTCGGGATCCAGTTGCCCTTATCGCCGAGCCCCGACGCCCCGACGAAGTCGGCCCCGCGGTGCGGGGGTATGGCAATGAGCAGATCGTAGGGCAGCACGTCCCCCTCGACGCCCTTGATCGTCTTCCCCGCAGGGTCAATCTTGTCGACGTTGAACGGGACGTGGATCTGGATGCCGCGCTCGCTCATGAGGCGCTGCATCGGCTGCGCGACCGTGTCGATCCCAAAGACCTTCGGGATGGGGTAGGTATAGTGAATCTCGGTCTTGTCCCGAATTCCCTGCGTTCGAAGGTAGTCGTCGAGCAGGAACGTGACCTCCAGCGGAGCGACCGGGCACTTGTAGGGCATGCCCGCAACCGAGACGACGATCTTCCCTCCCGTGAAGCCGTGAAGCGCCGTGCGCAGCTTCTGAGCATTCTCGAGATCGTAGAAGCTGTGCGCTCCCTCGATGAAACCCGGGATGAGCTCGGGATGGATGACCGAACCGCTCGCGACCACGAGGATGTCGTACGCGACCTCCGTACCGCCCTTGAGCAGGATCTTGTTCGCGGGGGAGTCGATCTTCTCGACCTCACCCTTGATCAGCTGAATAGATCGGTGGAGGAGACGTGCCTCCTCGCGTCGGACTTCTTCCGGCCGCATCTTGTCGAAAACGACCATGAGGTATCCCGGCTGATACGCATGGATCCCCTCCCGGTCGATCAGCGCGAGCTGGACTTGGCCCGTTGCGACCTCGCCCTCGAGCGCCTTGCGAATTCGGTTCGCCACCGTAGTTCCGCCGATTCCTCCTCCCAAGATCACCACTCGTTTTGCCATCGTTTTCCTCCCGCTCCTCACTCATGCGTTTTGCGGACAATGAACCGGTCGAACCCAGAATCCGGCCGGAGCTCGACCAACTGGTGGCCGGCTTTGTTGAGCCAGATCGGAATGTCTTTTCGGGACCCCTCGTCGCTCGACAGGAGTTCGAATTCAGTACCGACGGGCTCCTCTTTGATCACTCGGACGAGTTCCATCAGAGGGCCCGGACACCAGCTCCCTCGGGCATCGACCACCATCCGGGTAGGCGGGGCGGTCGGCGTCGTTGGGGGCCCATCGGATCCGGTCATATGAAGTAGGTAATTTGTGCGGACCGGGTGGTGTCGATGAACGTTGCCACCCCGGTGACGCTTTCGACCAGAGGATCGAGCTCCTCCTTCTGGAATCCGAGAATCTCCATCGACTGAGAGCACGCATAAATGTGAAGCTCGCCGAGCGACTTCGCCATCTCCAGGATCCCTCTCCAAGAGGGGGCCTTCGGCGTGGTCAACGACCGCTCCAGGCGCGCGCCGAGCTCGCCATGCCCTGGGCTCACTACCGGGGCGGACGGCCCCTTACGAAAGGCGCTCAACCCCCAGTAGCTCGCGAAGACGTCCACGCGGAACCCCATCGCTATCGCCCCGCTCACGAGCGTCGCGAAGGGAAGGAGCTTGTCGGTAGCGCTCTCCGTGAGGACAATGGCCATCTGTTCGGGGGAAGAAGTCGAGGGGGAAGACATCGACCCCTTCCCCGGCTCGCGCTCTAGATGAAGAGCGTGACCGCGTCGGGCCTCGACGCGAGCTCGAGATACGTGCTGGCACCGATGACGTCGTCGACCTCGTTCACGAGGCTCTGCTTCGTCATTCCGAACATGTCCATGGTCGGAGAGCAAGCGTGGATGTGGACGCCCGCCTGCTTCGCTTGCTGCATGAATTGCTCGACGGTCGGGAACTTTGCCGCGATCGCCTTCTGCATCTCCGGAGGGAAGACGTCCATCGACTTCTTCCGACCCTCAGGGGTCAGGAGTTGCATTCCCCAGAACGTGAAGTACATGTGGGCATCCATCCCGAGGGCCCGCGCGGTGGTCGCGAGGATCAAGGACGGATAGGCCATGTCCGCCCCTCCCTTCGACACCACGAGGATCAGGGACTTCTTCCCCTCCTGCTTCGCCCGTTCTACTGTTTCTGTCGCTCGTCCCGCCACTGCTCCCGCCGTCATGGTTCTGTTTTGTTCCTCCTACTCTACTTGTGTTCCAGCACGAATCGATACGTTCCGGAGTCCTCGCTGTGCTCTCGCAGCGGATGGCCGGTGCGCTTCGAGAACGCCTCGAAGTCCGAAGGAGCCGCAGGGTCATCGGCAAGGACTTCGAGTCGCTCCCCGGGTTGCAGCGTCTCGATCATCGCGCTCGCCTTGAGGATCGGCATCGGACAGAAAAGGCCCCGCGCATCGAGGAGGGTATGTTCGTTCTGTTCGGTCACCGTGCGACTCTCCCGCATGGGGAGAGGCGGCTGGGCTATTTCGGCTTTACGTTTGTCCAATATCAAGTCCCGGTCGGGCGAAGGCGGCCCCCGGTCCTCGGACGGCTCCGAGAAGTCCCATCGTACGATGATGGCCGCTTTCGGTATCGTTAGGACGTTGCGATACGCCGGGAAGAGGTCCGCTCCGTAGCGCTGGGCGAGGGGACGGTTCTCCTCCGCGAACGCGATCTCGCCGAGGGCGAGGAACTCATCGTCCTCGCGCAGGAGGACCCCGGCCGCGTGGAAGAGCGGTCCGGCCAGCTTTTCGGGTCGGTCGGGGAACTCGAGCGGGTTTGGATCCCGGTAGAGCACGTAGACAACGCGGATCTTCACGGGAGAGCGGGTCGGAGCCCGGTCTCCCGGGGCAGCAGGATCGCCAGAGTGCATGGGAAGCGGCAGGAAGACTCCCGGACGGTCCCCGTTCATGGTAGCTGAATCACCCGCTCCGCGGTCATGATCGCTTCTACGAGCTCATCGTACGAGACCGTGCGGCCCGGGCGGCCGGTCGAGCGGCGGATCCCTCGCCCGTTCGCGTCGTCTTCGAGGACCCATTCCTCACCGCTCCGAGCGACCGCGGGGTCGGACGATTCTGCATCGTAGCTCGCCGTGCCGAGCAGGACCGTGACGAGGTCGTGGTGGTCTGCCTCGGCGGCGAGTCGTAGGGAGGCGAGAACCGCTCGCTCTTCCGACGCGAGCGGACCCTGGCGCACGAGGACCCAAGAACGCGGTTCTCCCCGGGGTCCGGTCACATCGTCACCGTCCTTCCCGCCTCAACGAGCGACCGCGCGGCCTCGTCGTCTTCGATCAGACGTACCGCAACGCCCTCCACGAGGTCGTCGCGGGCGATTCCCCGGTGGTGGAGCGAGGGGGCGTGCACAAGGGCCGGCCGGTCCTCGGACACGACTTCCTGCAGCATCCGCTGCACGGGGGGGCCAAGTCGGTAGCCCGCCTGACCGCGCGCGAGCACGCGCACTCCCTCGGCGATGAAGAGAAATCGTACGGGCTGGTCGAGCGCGGCGGCCATACCCGCGATGCGCACCGCCTCGGCGAAGTGGGCCGTCGTGTACGGAGGCCGCCGTATCCAGAGAAGTATCGGGGCGAGGGTCACGTTTCCTCCGTGAGCGCGAGGAAGCGGTCCGCCCCGGCGAACAGCTCGACCAAGTCTTCGAGGGTCCCGTTTCGCGCATTTCCAATCAGCGCGTCGTCTCCCAAGCCGCGGAATCGAGCGCACGTACTGCAGTTGACCAACGAGGCCGACGAGGAGAGTTGCGAGAACCGATGAGCGACCCCCTCGGGATCCGTGAGCGCTAGCGCCCGGCCCGTGCAGTAGACCGCATCCCCGAGAAAGAACACGGTTACCCGATGGCCTTGGCGTCCGGCGGCTTCCGCGAGATTCAGCGCGATCTCGGGCATCCGATGCTGGACGGGCGACGCGAAGAGAAGGATCCCAAGGTGACCCATCAGCGCTCCGAGGCGTCCGTGACGGCCCTCCACCCTGCACGGGTGCAGATGTAGACCCGCCCGTCGATGCGCACGAGGCTCCCCAGGTCGACGGTACTATCGTAGAACAGCTTGTGGAGGATCGCGACGTGCCGCGGATCATCCACGGTCCCACCGTCCTCGAACCGCTCGGCTTCGAAGGGGTCCCCGTCGCGCCGGAGGACGGTGACGCTCGGGGTCAGAGAACCGGGAGCGCCCACCCGCTCACGCCTCCGACCAGGGAGTCGCGTGCCCAGAGTCGCCGGCTCGGTCTCGTGCGGCCCGCACGCGATCCAGCAGCATTCGGATGCGGCTCGCGATCAGAGAGGCTTCGGAGGAGCGCACCTCTTCGACTCGACCGGAGTCCGCGAGCGCCGGGAGCCCCGGTAGGATCGGGATGCTCCCAAGGAAGGGGATTCCCATGCGTGTGGCGAACTCCGGGCCGCGCGACGGTCCGAACAAATCGATCCGGTCCCCGTGCGGGCAGGTGAGATACGCCATGTTCTCGACGAGCCCCAGTATCGGCGCGGAGAACGTTTTGGCCATCGCCGACGCCTTACCGACGACCTCTGCGGAAAGCTCGGTGGGCGCGGTTACGATGACGACCCCGTCCGGTTCGAAGGATTGGAAGACGGTCATCGGAGCATCGCTCGTTCCCGGCGGGAGATCGACCACGAGGTAGTCGAGGTCCGGCCATGCGGTGTCCTTGAAGAGCCCGCGAATCGCACCGTTGATCATCGGCCCGCGCCAGATCAAGGGGATCTGAGTCGATGCCGTGACCGAAGCCATCGACATCACGTAGACGCCACCGGCCGAGCGCATCGGCTCGATCTTCTTTTCGTCGGGAGTCAGATGGGGGACGCTGGCGACCCCGAAGACCCGGGCCATCGACGGACCCGTGATGTCCGCGTCGAGCACGCCCACCGATGCCCCGCCCCGGTGGAACTCCGAGGCGAGCAGGGCCGCTACGAACGTCTTGCCGACACCACCCTTTCCCGAAAGGACGGCGAGGACCGAACGGATCCGCGAACGGTCGAGCTTACCGATCGAGAACCCTCCATCGTCTCGCAAGGGTCGGGGTCTCGTGCCGCCGACCATCGGAAGAGCCATCGGCGTGTCCTCGTCGGGTGGGCGTGCCATACCGTTGGCCCAGGGCGGCACGCTAGGTAAGCCTGGCGCGCCGGCGTCGGAGCAGAGGTTATCTCGCAGAGCGATTTGCCGCCTACGTCGGGTCGACGCTCGTGGGCGCGCCCCTCGAAGAGGACGATGTCGGCTGTGGCATTCGAGTGTAAGTCTCTGGGATTTTCGTGCGAATGGGCCCTACGTGCGAACACCCCGCGCGAGGTCGTCGAACGCGTGACAGACCATCTCCGCTGCGCCCACAACACGCCCGAGCTATCGGCGGAGACCCTCCGCAAGGTCGAGGCTGCGATCCACCCAATATAGACGCGGGAGGGCGGAAGTGGCCGGACGAGCGAGCACCGCCGAACGTCTCGGGTCGGATGCGTTCGACACCGACTCGGCGTCGCACTTGACCCTCTCGGACCCCGCGCTCTGCCGGACGTGCGAGAAGAAGCCCTGTATCCAGGTTTGCCCGGCCGAGGTCTACCACTGGGAAAGCGAGCGGCTAAGGATCAGCTATGAGAGCTGTATCGAGACGGGGGCATGCCGCGTGGCCTGCCAGTCGATGGGGAATCGCGCGCTCATCTGGGCGTACCCGGCCGGTGGGAAGGGCGTCCAATATCGACTGGGGTGACCAAAGGGCCGAGCCCGTCGATCGAGCACGCGGCGTCCGCGATCCTAATTTGGACAATTGTCGAAAGCGTTTTCATAGGCCACACCTACCGTTCGAGGCATGTCACGGGCGTTCGGCCGTTCATCCGCAGGCCGTCGGATGCTCCGCCCGCGACAAGGAGTTCGATGCCGACCTACGTTCTGACCGACAAGTGCAAAGGATGCATGGAGTGCGTGAAGATCTGCCCGAGCGACATCATGCACATCGATACCGGTCAGGGTCGCGCGTACAACATCGAGCCGTCGATGTGCTGGGAGTGCTACGCGTGCGTCAAGGCATGCCCCGAGGCCGCGATCGAGGTCCGGGGGTACGCCGATTTCGCTCCGCTCGGTCACTTGGTGATGCCGACCCGAACCACCGATCGCATCGACTGGAAGATCCGCATGCGCAGCGGGGAGGTCAAGGAGTTCACGTTCCCGATCCGAACGACCCCGTGGGGTTCGATCCGAGCTCCGCAGGATTCCCCCGAGCCCACGGCGGAAACGGTCTCGAGCGAGCTGCTCGCGTATGAACCGGACTACCTGGCGGTGGAAGCCCTTCCGACCCTGCCCAAGAAGGCGGCTGGGGGCTGACGACCGGGAGGGAAAATGGGAGAAAGTCCGACCACCGTTCCGGTCCACACGGTCGACTCCGACATCCTGATCGTCGGAGGCGGCTTCGCAGGTTGCGGCGCTGCGTTCGAGGCACGCTACTGGGGACGCGATCTGAAAATCGTCGTCGCGGAGAAGGCGGCAATCGAGCGCAGCGGCGCGGTGGCGCAGGGCCTGAGCGCGATCAACTGCTACATGGGAATGCGCTGGAACGAGAACCAGCCTGAGGACTTCGTGCGGTACGTTCGCAACGACCTCATGGGCCTCTCGAGAGAAGACTTGGTCTACGATATCGCCCGGCACGTCGACTCGACCGTCCACATGTTCGAGGAGTGGGGGCTGCCCATCTTTACCGACCCGCAGACCGGCCGCTACGTCCGCGAGGGTCGCTGGCAAGTGATGATCCACGGCGAGTCCTACAAGCCGATCATCGCCGAGGCGACCCGCAAGGCCGCCTCGGAGGTGTACGAACGGATCATGGTAACGCACCTCCTACCGGACGCGAGCGACCCGAAACGTGTCGCCGGCGCGGTCGGAGTGAACGTTCGAGACGGGTCGTTCTACGTGTTTCGGGCCAAGGCCGTGATTGTCTGCGCCGCCGGAGCCTCGCATATCTACCGACCCCGTTCGGCGGGCGAAGGCTCGGGGCGCACGTGGTATCCCCCCTGGGCGACCGGATCGGCCTACGCACTGCTGATCCAGATGGGCGCCGAGATGACCCAGATGGAGAATCGTCTGGTCGTGACCCGGTTCAAAGACGGGTACGGCCCCGTCGGCGCGTGGTTCCTACTCTTGAAGGCGGTCGCTTCCAACTCTGCCGGGGAGAGCTACGAGACCTCTCGCCTCCCGGAGCTGAGGGAGCGTGTCGGGGCGTACGCCGACGCGAAGCCCATGCCCACCTGCCTGCGCAATCACCTCATGCTCCAGGAGATTCTGGCGGGACGCGGGCCGATCCTCCTCCACACCGAACGCGTTCTCAACACCCCCGAAAAGGAAGCCATCGGCTGGGAGGACTTCCTCAACATGACGATCGGTCAGGCCGTCACATGGGCATCGCAGGGAATCGAACCCAAGAACGAACCTTCCGAGCTCATCCTGTCCGAACCGTACGTGATGGGGTCCCATGCGGTCTGCGCGGGAGCGTGGGCGAGCGGACCGGGGGACGTCGCCCCGTCGGAATACCAGTGGGGCTACAATCGTATGACGACCATCGCGGGTTTGTTCGGTGCCGGCGACACCATCGGAGGGTCGGCGCATAAGTTCTCGAGCGGCTCGTACTCCGAGGGCCGCCTCGCGGGCAAAGCCGCGGTCGCCTTTGTCCGGGATCATCCCGACCTTCCGACCGTGACGGACGCTCAGGTCCAGTCGATTCGCACGACCGTTTACGCTCCGCTCGAGGTGGGCTCGCAACGTTCGGTGGTAACGGCCGGCACGGTGAACCCTCAGGTCCTCCAGCCCGACCATGCTCTGAACCGGCTCGAGAAGATCATGGACGAGTACGGAGGAGGGGTCAGCGCGAACTACACGACCAACCGGGCGCTCCTCGAGCGAGGTCTCCATCACCTCGCCGCCCTCAAGGAGGACCTCCCGCACCTGATCGCGCGAGACCTCCACCAGTTGCAACGAGCCTGGGAGCTCCAGCACCGCGTCTGGACCGCCGAAGCCGTGCTCCGACATACGCTGTTCCGCGAGGAGACCCGCTGGCCCGGTTACTACTATCGCGCCGACTTCCCGCACGTCGACGACGAGCGCTGGAAGTGTTTCGTCAACTCGGTCTACGACCCGGCGACGGGCAACTGGCGCCTCTTCACCCGGCCTTACCAGCCGCTCTTTTAGGGCGCAAGCTTCGGGCGGCACGCGCGAAGGTCCGATGAGCGAATGGGCCGACCAAGTCCGGTCCGACCCGAAAGCGCTCATCGGCGCACCGGCCTCGTCGATCCGCGGCCTTCTCGAAGAGGTTGCCGAAGCGTTCGATCGACGACCCTGGCCGACTCTCGCGGAAATCCCCTCCGACGTCCCGCTCCAGGTCATCGGGGACAGCCACGGCGACTGGCCGTCGGTCGCGGCGGCAATGGCGTTCGCGCGACGCGCCGCGCCTCCTCAGCGATTCGTCGGACTCGGCGACTACATCCATCGGGCGACTCGCGCCGAGCCGGATCCGGCCGCGCTCCCGGGCGGTTCGGTGTGGAACGCGGCGTACTTGCTGGCGTGGGCCGCGTACGACCCCGACCGTGTCATCCTCCTTCGCGGCAACCACGAAGCGAGCCGACAGTTGCCCGTGCCGGGACCGACGCTGTTGCGGGAGCTCCGACGGATCTACCCTCGGGAAGAGGCCCTGAGGCTCTGGGGTCGGTTCATGGATCTGTTCGAACGGCTTCCGCTGGCGGGCCGCACGGTGAACGGCGTCTTCCTTGTCCACGGGGGTCTGCCCCCGCCCGACCGCTACGATCCCGCGCAGTGGAAGGCGACCGATCTAGCGTTGCTCGAGGGCCTCCTTTGGAGCGATCCCGACGTCGGATACGAGGACCGCGCGATCGGCTTCGCCTACGGACCTCGCGAGGCCCACGAGTTCCTAGACGCGATCGGGTGTCGGGTGATCATCCGGGGGCATGGGCCAATCCACTCGGGCCGCGCCCTCTGGAACGGATCGGTCCTCACCATTCATACGAGCGACCTGTTCCACCGGCTCGGAGACGGAGGGATCCTGCTCGCGGAGGTCCCGAACCGCTCTCGGGTCGAAAGCGCCCGCGAGATTACGCTTCGGGCCTGGGATGGGTCCACTTGGCGGCCGAGGGCGATCACGCTTCTTCCCTCGGGCGAGGGGCCCATGGGCCCGCCGTCGCCGGTGGTCCTCCCTTCGCCACCGACGGTCGCAGGAGGCCCCTGACCGGTGCCGGTCACGAGCGAGCGGCCCGTTCGAGGGAAAGAATTCTCGGGATAGGAAACCGGAGGTTGAGGTCATGGCAGAGAAACTGAGGATTTGGGTCGCGGTGAAACATGGAATCGACGTCGGCCTCGCGCGCGCCGATCGGGCAACCGGCCTTGTCCGTGTCGACTCGGCGCCACGCAAAACGAGCGACTTCGACAAGAACGCCATCGAAGAAGCCGTGAGGGTCCGGGAGCACCACGGGGGCGTCGTGACCGCGGTTTCGGTCGGCGGTCCTGCGGCGCGCGAGGCGCTTCGGGAGGCAGTAGCGATCGGGGCGGACGAGGCGATCCTGGTCACGGGCGAACACTGGGCGGAATGGGACACCCGCGCCGTGGCCCGGCTCCTCGCGGCCGCGACCCGGAAGCTTGGGGGGTTCGACCTCTTCCTACTGGGGGAAGGCAGCACGGACCATTTCGCCGGTCTCGTGGGTCCCCGCATTGCCGGCGAGCTGAAATGCGGCGACATCGCCTACGCGCGCCGCCTCACGATCGTCCCCGATGGGGTCGTGGTCGAGAGGGACCTGGAGAAAGAGGTCGAGGTCGTGCACGCTCGATACCCCGTCGTTGTCTCGGTGGGGCAGGAGATCAACACGCCGCGGCTTCCGACGTTTATGGCGAACCTGAAAGCCTCCAAGAAGGAAGTACGGGTCACCGGCCCTTCCGACCTGGACGTCCCGGCCGACAGTCTCGCGCCCGTCGTCGTGATCGAGCGGGTCGCCGTTCCCGAGATCCCGCGAAAGCAGCAGGCGATTACGGGGGCGAATCCGGACGAGCTCGCGGCGCATTTGCGGGACGCCCTGAAAGAAGAGGGGGTGCTCCCATGAACGGCGAGCGGGTCCTGTGCGTCTCGGAAGAGCCCGATCTCGCCGTCGCCCTCGTGCACCTCGCGCGCTCGATTGTCGGCGAGGGAGCGGGGAGCGTACTTGCGGTGGTCCTGCCGGGGAGCCCGTCGGAGGTGACCGAGCGGCTCGCGGCAGGGGGAGCCGATGGGATCCACGTGCTCGAGGGTGCGGCGAGCTCCGACCCGCACGTCGTGGCCGAAGCGTTGAGCGCCCTAGTGTCCGATCTCGCTCCGACCCTCATCCTCATGGGCTCGACCAAGCGCGGTCGGGAGATCGCGGGACGACTGGCCGGAACGCTCGACCTTCCCGCGACCACCGGCGTGACGGGCCTCCGGCTTGAAGCCGATGGGATCCGGGTCGACCGGGAGGCGCTGAGCGGCAACGCCGTCGCCGTCGAACGCATCGTCCGTCGCCCGGCGATCGTTGCCGTGATGTCGGGGGTAGCCGCTCCGCCGGCTGCTCCCTCGGCCTCGACCGAACGATCCTCGCATCCGATGCCGGCGACGGTCCCGTTGACGGATCGGATGGAGGGTCGCCCGAAAGCAGGGGGCCAACTGGAGATCGAGAAGGCCGAGCGGATCGTCACGATCGGGCGAGGCCTTCAGAAGAAGGAGGACCTCTCGATCGTCGAAGCCCTCGCCAAGGCGCTCCGGGCGGAGGTCGGATGCACCCGGCCGCTCGCCGCCGAAGCCGGCTGGCTGACCGACGACCACTGGATCGGCCTCACCGGCCACCGCGTGCATCCGAAGCTCTATGTTGCGATCGGTGTTTCGGGTGCGGTCCAGCACCTCGTCGGTATGCGTTCCTCTCGGGTGGTGGTCGCAATCAACAAGGATCCGAACGCGCCCATCTTCGCCCAAGCGGATTACCGGGTGACCGGCGACCTTTACCAGGTGGTCCCAGCTCTCACCAAGGCGCTCGGCGGCTGAGAGGAGAAACCGACGCGTTCTCCGAGGAGAAGAGCACGGCGAGCTGTCGGGTCACCGGTATGGGCCTGCCTACAACGTCCGCATGGCCTTCCACAGGTCCCGGGCGAGGGTGAGGTTGGACACGCGACCGTTCCGAACGGACCGCAGCGAGGCGCTCAGGTGCTCCCGGTCGGACCCGTCGACGAAGTACGCGCGATGGAGCAGGGCCCCGATCATCTCGGGGTAGATCCCGTAGAGTCGAGGGGTCGCGAAGAGTTTCGGGTAGCCCCGATGCCGTCTCAGGTCCTTTAGAACGAACGACGACCGAAGAGCGGTGTGGTAACGCTGCAGGAATGACGCTGATCCGTCCTGCGCCTTGGCGGCGGAGCCCGCCACTTCGCCCGCGATTCGGCCCGACTCGATTGCGAAGTCCATGCCGCGCAACGTCAGTCCCGCATTCAGGAACATCTGGGCCGCCGAGCCCGTGAGCAGGAAACCGTCGCCGAGAAGCGGCGGAACGGCGTCAAATCCCCCCTCGTTCACGATGCAGCCGCTGTACTCGAGCAGGGTACCTCCCTCGAGGTATCGGGCAAGGAGGGGGTGCTGCTTGAACTCCTCCAGGACCTCGTACATCGCAACCCCGTGGTCGACCGCCGACCGCAGGTTGAGGATCATGCCAATCGAGAGCGACTCCCGATTAGTGTAGAGGAATCCGCCTCCTTCGACTCCCGAAGGCAGGCCCGTCGCGGTCATCTGGAAACCTTCGATTCCGCGCAGCTGGAAGCGTCGCTCGATCTCGCCGCTCGGGAGTCCGATGACCTGCTTCACGCCGATCCCCACCGTATCGGGCGACACGTCCGGCTCGAGTGCGGCGTCGCGGGCCGCGAGCGAGTTGAACCCTTCCGCGAGGACGACCACGGTCGCGCGCAGCTCCTCCGAGCCGAGCCGGACCCCGACGACTCGGTGCCCCTCCCGGACGAGTCCGTCGACCCGGGCCCCGTAGACCGCCGTCGCCCCCGCCCGCTCGGCGTGCGCCACGAGCCACGGGTCAAAGGTGGCTCTCAGGACGCTGAACGAGTTGAACGGAGGTCGTGCAAAGGCGCCATCGAAGAAATCGACCGAGGTCGCTTGGGTCGGCGTCAGGAAAGTGAGCACGTTGCGGGTGATCGCCCGCTCGACGGGACTGGGTCGCTCCTCCCAGAAGCCCGGGAATAGCTTCGCGAGCGCGTGCGTATACAATAGCCCCCCCGAAACGCTCTTCGAGCCGGCCCGAGCGCCGCGCTCGGCAAGAACGACCTGCGCACCGGACTTCGCCGCGGCGTAGGCGGCCGAGGCGCCGGCGAGCCCACCGCCGACGACGACCACGTCGACCTTCTCCACGTCAGCTTTGAGACGAGGGGCCTATTGGGAGTTTCGACCGGCCCCCAGAAGGGGAAGCGGAGGCCCCCCTCCTCTCTCCCTCGCGGTCACCGACCCGCGACGAGTCGGAGCGGTGCGGGGCGCCGAGGCGGCGTCCTCCCACGCCTATCGGGGCCCCCGTCCCGGAGCGCTGCGGGCCGTCCGCGTACACACCCCGCGCATGGCGTCGCTCTCGGGATCACGTTCGGGACCTTGGTTCCCTCCCGATCGGCCGGAAGCTGAAGGGAGCCTCGAATTAGGTCGATGCATCCACCGCTCGGTGCGCGCCGACCAAAGCGCACCCGTCTCGAGGTTCCGCCGGCCGTGACGGTGTCGGCGAGCGCAAGCCCCCCATTTCAATGGGGGGTTAGCGAGCCTCGTATACCCTCCGGAGGCGTGGGGGCGGTGCTACCTCCGAAGATGCATCAAGCGTTCAAGTACCGCCTCTATCCATTTCCGAGTCAAGAGAGAGAACTCCTTCGGCAGTTCGAGGAACTGCGGTTCCTGTGGAATCACGCCCTCGAACAGCGCATCGATGCGTGGCGGAAGACGAAGAAGTCCCGGTCCTACGTGGACCAGTGCCGAGACCTCGCTCGATGGCGCGGCTACGACAAAGAAGGTATCGGTCGAGTCTATGGACATGTGGCCCAAAAGACGCTCGCTCGGCTCGACGACGCCTTCAAGCACTTCTTCCTGAGGGTGAAAGAGGGCGGCCGTCCCGGGTTCCCCCGCTTCAAGCGAGAGATCACTTCCCTCACCTACCCGGACTCGAACGGGTCGGGAGCCGTCGTCTCGGGGCGGAACGGAACTTGGCGGCTCCATCTGTCGATGGTCGGCGATCTGCCCATCGAGGTACATCGTGCTCCTCCTGTGGGCCGGAACAAGACCTGCACCGTGGAACGGGAAGGCGACCGCTGGTTTGCCGTCCTCACCTACGAGGTGGCCGACCCGGCGCCTACGCCGACGCCGCCGCCTGCGAGCCCGGTCGGGGTGGACCTCGGGCTCTCCCACATCGCCACGCTCTCCGACGGGCTGGTCATCGAGCCACCGAAGCTCCTGCGCCGTGCGGAGTCCCAGCTGCGAAGGGCCCAGCGGGTCGTCTCCCGTCGGAAGAGGGGATCGCATCGGCGCGAGAAGGCACGGACGCGGCTGGCGCGATGCCATGCCAAGGTGCGGGACCAGCGTCGGGACTTCGCGCACAAGGTCACGACCGGGTGGGCGAGAGCCCACGACCTCATCGCCTTCGAGGACATGGATATACGATCGCACATGGGGGGTGGCTTCCCGAAGGCGACCGCCGATGCCGGGTGGGGGATGCTCCGCCAGATGTCTCAGTACAAGGAGGCACGCCGCTCCGGGCGATACGTCGAGGTCCCCACGAAGGGCACGACCCAGACCTGCTCGAAGTGCGGCCGGCTCGCTG
>JAKAYT010000037.1 GCA_021826685.1 Thermoplasmata archaeon | reverse complement strand
CGTCGAACATCTCGACCAGGGAGCCCGGATGCTTCGAGCCCGAGGCGCTCGGGTGCTCACGGTCCCCACCGACGTCCGTGACCCCGCCCAGGTCGACCGGCTGATGGCGCGGGTGCGCGACGAATACGGCCGGCTCGACGTGCTAGTGAACAACGCGGCCGGGAACTTCCCGGTCCACGCGGAAGACCTATCTCCGAACGGGTGGCGGGCCGTCGTCGGGATCGTCCTGGACGGAACGTTCTTCTGCTCGCGCGCGGCCTTCCCCCTCCTGCGCGGCGCGCGCGACTCCTCCATCATCAACATCGTGGCGGCGTATGCTTGGCTCGCCGGCCCGGGGACGGTACACTCCGCGGCGGCGAAGGCGGGCGTGCTCTCGCTGACCCGCACTCTGGCGGTCGAGTGGGCTCGGCATGGGATCCGAGTGAACGCGGTGAGCCCCGGCCCGGTTCGTACCGAAGGCACGGACCAGCAACTCTGGACCTCCGAGGATCTGGTCCAGCGGATCGAGCACGGAGTGCCGATGGAGCGCTTTGGAACTCCGGAGGAGATCGCTCAGGCCGTTCGCTTCCTTATCGGACCCCACGCGCGCTACATCACCGGCCAGGTTCTTCCCGTGGACGGGGGACAGTGGCTCGGCCGAGGTATGATGGAATTCTTCAATGGGCCGGGGCCGGAAAGGGCGGCTTCGTCCCGCCCAGGAGGCGCGACCAAGTGAAGGGACCAACGGCCTGCGATCGGACCGCCCGCCCCGATACCGCGGAGACTTGGTGAACTTTTTCGACTCGGCTACGGTCGTCGTCGCAATCCTCCTGCTCGGCGCGACGGTCCTCATCGCCTTCGGGAGCGACGCTCTCTCGCAGCGGTTCCGGATCCCGGATGTCCTGTGGCTGATCCTCTTCGGCCTTCTCGCGGGACCGATCTTCCATATCGTGAGCCCGAGCCAGGTGACGGAGATCGGCGCGATCGTAGGGACGATCGCGCTGGTGATCATCCTCTACGACGCCGGTATCGACTTCAATCCTCGCGGAGCTCGGTCGGTCGGTGTCTCGGGACTGCTCCTCGCGGTGCTGAGCTTTGGACTCTCGGCGGCGGCACTGTTCCTCGTCGCCTACCTGCTTCTGACCAACTTCGATCTCACGACCTCCGTCGTCTTCGCCCTCGCGCTCGCGGGGATCTCGGGAGCGGTCACGATCCCGTTGGGCGCACGTCTCGGACTCTCGGCCCCGTCGCGCGATACCCTGAATCTCGACCTCGCGATCGAAGATACGCTCGGGGTCTTGTCGGTCACGGTCCTCCTCTCGGTCCTAGCGAGCCCCAACGCCGGCATCGGCGCGATCGTTCCCGAAGTATTGCTCCCGCTCCCCCTCGCGATCATCTTTGGGG
The DNA here is from genome assembly GCA_021826685.1 of Thermoplasmata archaeon. GTDB lineage: Archaea > Thermoplasmatota > Thermoplasmata > Lutacidiplasmatales > UBA184 > Lutacidiplasma. Next base: position 8,211 of record JAKAYT010000037.1, on the reverse strand, counting down.
TGCTCGGAGGTCTCGCCGCAATCGAGTTCCTGACCCGATGGCAACAGCGCGTCTACGCCGGGCTCGCGGTGATGGGCCTTTTGCTCGTCGTCTACGCCGGGACCCAGTACCTCGACGGGTCCGGGATCATCGCGGCATTAATCATGGGGGTAGTTCTCGGGAACGACTCGTTCTTCCGCCGTTGGCTTCCCCGCACGATGAGCCCCGACTTTGCCTTCGACCCTACCGTCCGCCAAGTCCACAACGACATCGCCTTCGTCCTTCGCGCACTCTTCCTTGTCATCCTCGGGATCATCGTGCCGATCCAACCGCTCGGGGTGACCGTCGCGGCGGCAGCCGTCGCGCTCCCGTTTGTCCTTCTGCTCCTACGGCGGTACGTGCTGCAGGACTTGGCGGGCCGCCAACGGGTGTCCTCCAAGGAGTGGCCTCGTCTTGCGGGCCTCTACGGCAGGGGGCTGACGAACGCCGTCCTCCTGATCCTCGCGCTCGCCCTCCTCCCGGCGATGAACTCCTTGCTTTTCCCAGCCCTGATCGTCATCATCGGAACGGACGTGCTGATGACGGCCCTGGTCTTCCTGGACCGAGGCTCCGGGCCCTCCGCGCCCTCTCCCACGAGTTCCGGGGGCCCTTAGTGCCCGGGGGATGCCCCGGACCTGGAGGTCCGGGGCTCGCGGACATCACATCGCCGGCACGTCGCGCTCGACCAGGAACCGATGGAGCAATCCGATGTACTGGGCCGGCCGGGTCAGGTGCGGAAAGTGGCCCACGTCCGGGATCCGCTGCACCCGGACGTTGCGCAGCCTTCGTGCGAGCGCCTCAGTCATCCGGTGGAGGAACGGCGGGCTATCCGCTCCCTCGGTTAGGAGCACGGGGCTCATCGCCTCGGAGAGGCCGGAGAGCTCCGGCCGATCGGTCTCGGGGTCTGAGATCTCCTCGAGCCAGTGCGGCGCGTTCGCGAGGAACGTGGCCTTCCCGTCGCCCGGCATGCGATCCCACGCCCCGGGATCGCGCGCCAACGCCGTCACAAATCCCCGAGCGGCCGATTCAATCTCGCCCCGGCGGAGGGCTTGCCGGAGCTGGGCCACCCCAGCCCGAAGCTCCTGAGCCTCGAGCGCGGTCGCCGGGTCGTCCTCCAGAAAGCCAAGGCACGGAGGTTCGTGAGCGACCACCGCCCGCACGAGTTCGGGCCGGGCCCCGGCAAGGTGGAAGGCGACGCCGCCGCCGTAGGAGTGCGCGACGACATGGGCCGGGTATAGGTCCGTCGCCACCAGGAAGTTCGCGAGGTCCTCCGCGTCGTCCTTCACCGGGTGCGCTCGGGTCGGGCCCGTGCTCCCGCCGTAACCCCGACGATCGTAGGCGAGCACTCGCATCGAATCGCCGAGGACCGGAGCGATGCGGTCGAAAGTGCGATGGTCCACCCACGAACCATGAACGAGAACGACCGGGTCCCCTCTGTCCCCGTAGCGCTCGTACCGTATACGGACGTCCCCCAGCTCCGCGATGGGCATCAGAAATCGACGGGGTAGCCCGGAGAGGACACTTAACGGGACCGTCGCGGCGAAAGGGGCCGGCGCCCCGTGAACACGAGCGCGAGCGCGTTCCCCGGGGCCTCGTGGACCCGCAGGCCGGTGAGGCCGGATCTTCGGAGCAGCGCCTTCGCGCGTTGTTCGCCCCAGCAGGTCCCCAGGCCACCGGGTCCGTCGCTTCGCGAGACCGGCAGGCAGTAGGTGACGGAAACCCCGTAAAGGAAGCGAGCGCCCGTGCGACCGATGTTGTCCAAGAGTACGCTGGACGCCCGTGGCTCCTGAGCGAGGAACCATCCCCCGGGACGGAGCGCCCGTACGACGCTCCGCACGGTCGCCTCGGGCCGGCCCAGGTCGTGAATTGCGTCGAACATCGTGATAAGGTCGAACGGTCCGAAGCGTCGCAGCCCGCTCGCGTCCGTGCGCACGAATCGCACGTTCCCAAGTCCCAGGGACTTCGCTTGGGCCCGAGCGCGCGCCAGGGGAGCGGCGGCCCGGTCGAACCCGAGAAAGCGCGAGCGGGGGAACGCCTGGGCCAGACGGTGGAGGACATGGCCGCTACCGGTGCCGAAGTCGGCGACGCGGATTCCTCGGGCGAGAGCTTCCGAGAGGCCCGGAAGAAGGGGTACGTAACCCGAAACCAGCAGCGCTTCCACGCGTCGTCGGTTCATCTCCTCCATGATCCTCGGGAACTCCGGAAGGTAGGCCGAGTACGGCACCCCCTCGCCCGTGGTGAACGCGGCCGCGACTCTCTCCAGATTCTTGGCCCCGAGATGGATCATCAGGCTCCCGGGAGCCATGTTGTAGATCGAAGGTCCGCTCAGCGCCCGGGCCCGGGCGGGAGCGAGGGAGAAGCGGCGCGTCCGTGCGTCGTAGGCGACGATGCGTGCCGCCGCCACCCCGTGAAGCCACTCCCGGACGTAGCGCTCGTCCTGGTGAGAGCGGCGCGCGATCTGCCGGGATGTCCCGGGGCCGTCGGTCAGCGTGGACCATAAGCCCGTCACATGACCGAGATGGATCAGCATCGTTAGCTCGGCATCCGCATAGGCGCGCAGGATCCTCCGCACGAACCGACGAGTCTCCCGGGGCGCCGCGAGCGGGTTCGAGGGATCCATTCCTCGCGGGCACCCGTGGCAGGGCTTAATCGTGGCGACCGGCTGGCCGGGCGGGGGCGCCGAAGCGAATGAGCGCGATCTTCCAGCGACCGCTGTGCGAGATGGGCCGGGCGTACGACTATGCGTATCGATCGATCGTCGGCGATCCCACCGTCGGGGACGGGGGCCCCTGCGACGCGCGGCCGGCCAGTGTGGAGCTCTGCGCGGCGAGCGCCGACCCGACGAGGGGGGATGCGCTCTACCGGTCCTTCCTCCTCTGCCCCGAGCACCGGACCCAGCTCGCACGGTACGACGCGCGCCTTCGCGCGGAGGGACGGGCGAGCCGGTTCAGGATCCCAAGTCCGCCAATCTAGGCGGCCACCGCCGGAACCTCGGCAAGGCCCGAGCGTCGCTCCGAGACCTCCCAAAGCCGACGGGCCGCCTCGGCATCGTGCGAAGCCGGGCTCGAGCGATGAGGTCGGCAGCGGACGAAGTAAGCTCCGCTCACGTGGGCTACGTCCGGCGACGTGGCGAGGTAGAGCGGGGTCTCGGCACCCTTCTCAGGAGAGATGGCCGCGATCCGTTTCGCGGTCTCGAAGAACGCCCCGCGCACGCCGGTCGAACCTTCCTCGCCGAACGCGGTCCGTACGAAACCGGGGTGGCACGCGTTGAACGTCACCGGCCGATCCGCGTGGCGACGGGCGGCCTCGTAGGTGAGCAACAGGAGCGCGAGCTTCGACTGCGAGTACGCAGCCCAACCTCCATACGCCCTTCGGCGATCGAGATCCTCGAAGTCCATGACGCCCATCGAGTGTACGGAGCTTGAGACGTTCACGACCCGACCGGCTCCCGACGCGGCGAGGCGGGGCATCAGCGTCTCGGTCAGGATGAACGGTGCTAGGACATTGAGCCCGAACGTTCGCTCATCTCCGGACGGAGCGATCGCGAACGTGTGGTGGATCGCCCCCGCATTGTTGATCAGGACGTCGACCCGAGGGTTCTCTTCCCGAAGCTTTGCGGCGAGCGTGCGAGTGGTTGCAGTATCCGCGAGGTCCGCCGGGTAGGTCCGCGCGCGCGTCCCCGACTCGACCGCGCTTCGTGCGATCGTCCCGAGGCGTGCCGGGTCTCGACCGACGAGGATCAAGTCCGCGCCCGCGCGACCGAGCGCTCCGGCGAGCACGGCCCCGATGCCCGAACTGGCCCCGGTCACCACGACACACTTCCCGTCCATTCGGGCAGCGGCTGTGGGGGCCGGGGTCATCGATCTTCTCCCGGACCGCACCCCGAAAGGGATCCGCCTCGGGTGGGTCCGAGCGGATCAAGCCCGTCCTCGATATATCCGCTCATGTCCGGTGAACTTCACGAAAAGGCCGACCACCACCGTAACGGCGCCACACGGGGGATTACGCGGAGGGAGGGGCATCCTTCCATGGCATCGCGATACGGCGGAACTTTCGGTCGACCCGAGGGGCCCCGCCGCCCGGCGGGAAAGAAACCTCGATGGTCAGCCAGCGACCGAGCATGCCGAACTCGATGGAGTACCACCGCGCGATCCAACCGCCGTCCGTCGTTAGGTCCGCGCGTGCGAACATGTGCGTCTCCTCGGCCATCCGACCCATGCGACCCGCCAGCTCGCGCGCCAGCAGCGGGAACGACTGTTCGAGCGCTGCCGCCGCGCTCGTCACGGTCGGAGGGGTTCCTTCCGGGGCCCCCGTGAGGGGGATGTCGAGAGTGTACGGGCCCTGTAGGCCTCGTCCTACCACGTACCGGCCGAGGCTCCGGCGCAAACGGCCCCCGTCGCGGGACTCGCCGAAGAGGAACCAGACGAACGGGTTCTCGGTCGGGACGATGTAGCGGAACTCTCCGTAGAGGTGCGCGCGCCGGCCCAACCAAAGTCGTACGGCGAGCCTCAGTCCCAGGTAGAGCGCGAAGAAACCGCTGAGGAAGTAGATGCTCGCCCAGTAGATGTCCAGCGCGACCACGTTGCGCTCCACGCCGAGCAGGACGTACATCGACACGACGCTGAAGATCAGCACGAAGAAGTTCACCGCGCGCTCGGCGTCGAACGCGACGCGCTTCGCGGAGAACGGGAGCAATGGGGGGACGGAGTAGTTCGTGAACCCGTCCAGAAGGATGTGCAGGACGCCTCCGAGGAGGAAGACGGCGAAGTAGATCAGTACCGAGCCCGGAAGGATCAACGGAGCAATCAGTGCGCCGCCGATCGCGATGACCGTGACCCCGAGGAGCGAGTGCGTGATCCCGCGGTGGGAGAAGATCGGCCAGCGGCGGGCGAGCGGGAACAGCAGCGCGTCGGCATCGGGAAGGCCGCCCGCCAGCGCGCCGGCGGCGATGTACTGAACGTGAAACCCGACGAGGCCGAGCGTGAGCAGGTAGGCGATCAGTACGTGGGTGATCAGGTCCACAGGTGCCCTGGTGGGGGCGGCCTATAGGAGGCCCTCCTCCATCACCTCGACCGACTCTACGTGGGGGACCTTGGCGAGCTCCTGTTCGACCGCCTCGAGGATACCACCCTGATCGTTCATCACCACGCTGACGAGCAGCGCCTTGAGCCCGTAGGCGATGTCCTTGACCTGCATCCCGCGGACGGTGACGCTGGCGGGCAGACTCGATCGAACGCCCCGGGCCATCTCCTCGAGGTTCGTGTCGACACCTTGCGGCATCAGCCGGAAGAGCACGGCGACCTGACCCACGGACGTTGCCCCCTCAGGGACCTTCGAAGCCGCAGGACGGGCAGTGGTACAGGACGCTCTGGTCCCGGCAGCGCGGGTCGCGGCCGATCGTCACCTGTCCGCAGTTCGGGCAAGGGAACTGCGTCGAGCCGCGGACCGATAGAGATGCTCCGCACGACGTGCAGGATGTGGCACGCGCCTCGCTCATGGTGATGTGTACCCGCTCTCCGACCGCTCTCTCCGCTACCGCGGGGCGCCCGGTCGACGGCTTCCGACATAGAGGAGGGATATAAGCACGACCGCCAAGAAGGCGACCACGCCGAGCACGTAGTAGTCCGTGTAGTTCGCGGGCGGACCTTCCACGTAGAACGTGATCGAGTAGCTCTGCTGGCCGTTCGCGAAATGCACCTGACCGTGGGGCGAAGGTAAGGTCAGAACGAACGTGTGGTACCCCGAACCCAGCGGGAGAGTCGTGTAGTCGAAGGTAAAGTTGTAGACCTCCTTGGGAGTCAGGGTCGGAATCGTGATCGCGCCGACGATCGTTCCGCCCAGTGTCACCCGGATGGCAAACGAGAGCACCGTCTGGGCACCCGCGACGACCTTCCCCGTGAGGATGTACGGCGCGACCACGTGGACCGTGATCGTGACGTTCACCGACTCGTTGAGCTTCTCGTAGAGCGATGCGAACTCCACCGTGATCGTCAAGGTCTGGACGATCCCGCTGGTGTCGAGTTCGACCGGATAGCCGGACGTCGAGTTAGGGACCGCTCCCGTGGTCGGCAGGAAGCTGACCGACGTGGTGTTGGTCCCCGCGACCGACGCCCAATAAGTGATGTTCCCGACCTCCGTTCCGTTGGCCGCGTACGCCGGACCTCCGTGGGCCATCAGCACGTACTCGAAGGTCTTGTTCTGCCCGACGACCTTCGGCCCCGTGACGTTTGCCTTGAGCGGCGAGTAGCTCGAAAACGGGCTCGTTAGGGAAGGGCCCGATCCCATGGAGCGGGAGCCGGAGGGCGTCGTGACGGAGGCGACGGAGCCCACGGGGGTCGCCGAGATCGCGAGGAGGGCGACCACAATGAGGGCCAGGGCCGCCGCGAGAGTGTGGGAGCGGCTCACCAACGCCGCCACCTCCGCGTGCGGTTCCACCGCCATACGAGCACGATCGCCCCAACGACGAGCGCCGGGACGAGGACCAGCACGATCAGGAGCCACTCCGCGTAGACGACGGGAGCGGTTCCGGTGCCGGGGCCGGTGACGACCGTGTACGGGTTCACGGTCACGGTCGCGGACGGGATCGAGAAGGTCAGGGTCTGTTGCGAGTTCAACGATTCGTTGAGGATCGTCACCGCCACCTCCGCGGTCGTCGGCGGGACCGCGATCGCGCCGGAGGTGAGATTCAGGGCGAACGCTTCGCTCGCCCCCGGCGAAACGGAGTATGTGGTGACGACGGTGCGGCCCTGGAGGATGTTCGACGTCCATCCAAGGCTGGCAAGCTGTGGTGCATCGACGACGCTGAGTCGAAGGCCGATCGCCGCGTTGCCGGTGTTGTCGACGGAGAAGAGGATCTCGACCTGGTGCGGCCCTACCGACGGCGTCGTGGCGCTGCTCTCGAGCACCATCGCGTAGCGAGGCGCGATATGGATCGTTGGGGTGTCCGTGATGGTTCCGATGGCCGTGCCGTTGGCGGTCACGACCGTGAGATAGAGCGGCGGGTGGGTGACGGCGGTCCCGGCGGGAATGATCACGCGGACGGCCCCGCTCGCGGTCGCCCCGGGGGAAAGGCTGACGTTGGTGAGCGTCGTCGTCATGTTCCAGTACGCGGGGCTGGCGGTGAGCGAAACGGTGACCGGGACGTTTCCGGTGTTCGTTAGGCCCACGCTGAAGTCAACGGGCCCTCCGTTCGCTGGAAGGTCGACCGAGGTCGGCCCCGACACGGTCCCGGCGACGGAGGGTAGGAGCACCCACGCCAGGGAGAGCCGGGTCGCCGTGCTTCCCGATACGACCGCCACCGATTGGGAAGCGGTCGCGTTGGACAGGACGGAATAGGGATATCCGGTGGCCCTCGCACCTAGGACGTAGCCGCCCGTGGGTAGCCAAACGGAGAGGGTCGAGCCCACGACGACGTTCGGGAACTCGAACGTGACCCCCGCGGCGGACCGAACGGTCACGAGGGCGACGGAGCCGTTGACGATCCCCCCCGGAGGCATGGGGGTGATCTCGTTCGGATAGCTCGGGGAGAGGGTCAGCGCGAACGGTCCGCTATGAGGCAAGACCGTCACACCGGTCAGCTCGGCCGCCCCGGTCGCGTTCGCATACACTGCGTACGCCCCCGGAAGGAGCTGCACCGAGAAGCGACCGTTCACGACCGAAACGGTGGACAGGGCGTAGGAGGGATACGGTCCTTCGAGGTAGAGCGTCGCCGAGGCGAGCCCGGGCGCCGCAACGGTCCCATTGAACCATACGAGCTGCGTCGCCCCGATCATCCGTACGTTGCATGTGGCCCCCGTGCGGCCCAACGCACACGTGTTCGCACCCGTGGCCGTGGCGTAGCTCACGGCATAGGACCCGTTCGGACCGACAACCGTCCCAATCGTCCGCGCGCTGACCGAATAGGTCGTCGAGGCCGCGAGCACTAGGGTGTAGTTGCCGTAGGCCGTGCGGGCCGCCGCGACCGCCCCGCTGGCCGCGGTGAACGTGACGGTCGTGTTCGCGATGATCGGAACGTCGGTCGCGGTCATCAGGCTTCCCGAGACCGTGACCCCGACCAGGCTCAACCGAAGCGGAGTCGAGATCGAGCCGGTGGTCGGGACCGTGATCACCGTCAGGTTGGTGTAGTTGAGACCGGCATATGTACCGAAAAAGTAGGCGGAATAAGATCCGACCGGCGCGTAGAAGCCACGGGTG